>CAYOMI010000186.1:0-3455 GCA_964405005.1 uncultured Planctomycetales bacterium
GATATATAGTCGCTAGAATCTATGAAAATTATACATATCATAGGCGCACGGCCGCAATTTATAAAATATTTTGCGGTTAGTCAGGCAATCAAAAAATTCAAAAAGACGAAGGGTGCGGCTATTAAAGATATCCTTATGCATACCGGCCAGCATTACGATTATCTGATGTCCAAGATATTCTTTAAGGAACTCCATCTTAAGAAACCGGACTATTATCTCAATGTCGGTTCGGCTCCACACGGAGAACAGACAGGAAAGATTATGGCCAGGGCAGAGAGGGTTCTGCTGAGAGAGAAGCCAGATGTGGTTTTAGTTTATGGCGATACAAATTCTACCTTAGGGGGCGCCTTGGCCGCGGTGAAACTGCATCTTCCTGTTGCCCACGTAGAAGCAGGGTTGAGGAGTTATAATAAGTATATGCCCGAAGAGATTAACCGCATCCTAACCGATCATGTATCTACAATTTTATTTTGCCCGACTAAAACAACGGTGCATAATTTAAAGAGAGAAGGTTTCAAAGATACCTTCTCTGCCAGGAGGCTTATTCCCATAGACAAAGATCATCCGCTGGTGGTCAACGTAGGAGATGTCACCTACGATGCCTTTCTTTATGCCATTAAAGTTGCGAAAGGCAAATCCAGAATATGGGAAAGATTCGGGCTGAGGCCAAAGGATTACTATCTGCTTACCATACATAGAGCGGAGAATACGCAGAGGCCAAAGAACCTGGAGCAAATAATAAATTTCCTGAATAACCGCTGTAAGGGAAAAAAGATAATTTTCCCTATTCATCCCCAGACGAGGAAAATTTATAGAAGTTGCCGTAGGAAATTCTCCCAAAATATTATAATTATTGAACCCAGAGGGTATTTTGATACCTTGAATTTGTTGAAAAATAGTTCGCTCTTAATTACGGATTCCGGGGGAATGCAGCGAGAGGCCTATTGGTTTAGAGTCCCTTGCCTGACCTTAAGGAATGAAACCGAGTGGCCCGAGACATTAAAAAGCGGGTGGAATGTATTATATAAAAATTATCGTCGGCGGCAGAAAATACCAAAACTGCACCCGGCCTATTTTGGCGACGGCAGAGCAGGGGAGAGGATAGTGGGCATCCTCATAAAAAATATCACTTAGATGGCATAAAGTATAAGTGTCATTTTTATGGCATTAATCGCAAATACATATTATGAAGAGAGGATACCTGAAACAGCCAAACTTATTCCCGAAGGCGTGGTTACGATTTTAGATGTGGGATGCGGCAAGGGGTTTTTTCTCAATATGCTGCCAGCAAAATATCAAAGACTCGGCCTGGATTCTAGTAGCGAAGTTCTAAGATATGTAAAGACAAGAACGATATTAGGAAATATTGCTAAATTGCCTTTTCCGGATAGAAGTTTTGATTTAGTAACTTGCTTGGAAGTTTTAGAGCATCTTCCCGACGGTGTTTATCGTGAAGCAATTAATGAAATAGAGCGCGTAGCCAGGAAATATATTATTCTTTCTGTCCCTAACAGAGAAAACTTAAACCAGGCCCTGTTGGAGTGCCCTATTTGCCGTTACCGCTTTCATCTCTATGGGCATAAACGTAGTTTTTCTGCGCTTATCCTCAAGACGCTTTTTAGGGGTTTTGACCCCTTAAGTATCAAAGAAATAGGGCCAAGGAGTGTAGATACATATCCGCAGGTTATCTCATTGGCTTATGGCGTTCTCACTAAGCCAAGATTGCCTGAAAATGCGGTCTGTCCCCGATGCGGTTATAAAGAACAGGCTGCGTATCCGATAAATAAGGCAGGGAAAGGATACCTTCTCTATCGTCTTTTGCTGCCTTTGTGCTTAATGGCAAAGTTAATCTGGAGACAGAGAAATAAAAACCAATGGTTGCTCTCTCTCTATAAAAGGAGATAAATTTTAGGTTAAATGGCTAATTTTATTCAGGATACTATTCATACTTTCTTGACTAAGGTGATTGTCTTTTTTTTAGGGTTGGCCTGTTCTATAGTGATTGCGCGTATACTCGGTCCAGAAGGGAAAGGTATCTATACCCTCGTCATCCTCCTGCCTTCTTTTCTTATCGCTTTTACTAATCTTGGCATATCCACCGCCACTACTTATTACACGGCACATAAAGATTTTTTAATCTCAGAAATTTTTGCGAATAATATTATCTTTAGTATATTTACCAGCGTCGCTTCTGTTCTTATTGGTTTGGGAATTATTCTTTTCTCCCCCTCTGATTTTATTCCCCGTGTTGCCCTACCCTATCTATTTTTGGGATTACTGACTATTCCCTTTAGTTTGTTCTCTTTGAATCTTAAGAATATCTTCCTCGGCCTTCAGCAGATAAAGAAAATTAATTTTTTTGATATTCTCCAGGCCTTAGTAGGTCTTGTCTTTATAATTATTTTAGTCTGGATATTAAAAATGGGGGTCTTTGGCGCCATCCTGGGTTATTTGTTTGACGGCCTATTTTTATGCCTGCTTTTATTTATCGCTTTAGTGATGACTGTCGGTAATATCTCCTTTAGGCCAAACTGGAATTACCTAAAAAAAACCATTACCTATGGGATAAAGGCGCACATCAGTTCTATACTCGCTTTTTTAAACTACCGTATTGATGTCTTTATAGTAAACTGGTTTCTCAATCCCTTATCCGTGGGTTTATATGCCCTGGCTTCCGGCATATCGGAACAATTATGGATACTCTCTTATTCGGTAAATTTTGTGCTTTCTCCCCGATTAGCAGCCGAAAAGGATGAGGCCCAAAAAAATATGTTCACGCCTTTGATCTGCCGCTCGGTTTTATTTATCACCTTAATAGGCGCCTTGGTGATTTATTTTATCGCTCCCTGGTTAATAGGTTTCCTCTATTCTGCAAAATTCCTCGCTTCAATTGAGCCTTGTAGAATTTTACTTTTAGCAATGATACCTTTGACCATCTGGCGCACCTTAGCTATTGACTTTTTTGCTCGCGGCCGGCCGGAATTAAATATTTATATAAATCTGCTGGCCGCTTCGGTTAATATCGCTCTAAATTTCATCCTCATCCCTAAAGTTGGCATATGTGGAGCGGCCTGGGCAAGTGTGGCTTCTTATTCTTTCGCCTCCCTCAATGCACTCCTGGTATACCGTAAAATTACCGGTAATTCATTATATACAGTTCTTTTTCCTCAGCCGGGAGATTGGCAGATATATAGGAGTTTAATCGGATTTTCTTGGTTAAAGAAAACAGAGAAATGAAAAGGGTGCTGATCATTTCTTATTCCTTTCCCTCTCGCGATAATATGGAACCGCTGAGGATCTACGGATTGGCAAAGTATCTTCCGCAATTCGGATGGGAGGCAATAGTTTTAACCCCGAGCAAGCCATTATATGAAAAGGCAGGAGGCCTAAGGATAATTCAGACTGATTACAAGGATGTCCTCGGCTTATGCAAAGCAAGATTTGGATTTGATGCG
>CAYOMI010000187.1:0-2162 GCA_964405005.1 uncultured Planctomycetales bacterium
TGAGGATACGCTTGAATGGGAAAGAATAAAACGGCGCATAAGGACGATGTTATCGGGCAATATGCCCGTTATAAGCGCAGGAAAATCCTTTTTGGCTTATTTCTGGTGATTGCGCTATTTGCGGTTGTTGTATATTCTATATGCGCAGGATCCGTGAAGGTGGGTACCGGACAGATTATCAACGCGCTTGTCGGCAACGGCAATAAGATGCACGAAGTTATTATCTGGAATATCCGCTTTCCTAGGGTTCTTGCAGGGATAATCGCCGGGATGAGCCTGGCAGTGGCAGGCTGTGTTATGCAGTGTGTTTTGCGTAATCCTCTGGCGTCTCCATTCACGATGGGCATTTCACAAGGCGCGGGATTCGGAGCGGCATTCGCGCTTATAGTTTTAAACGCCGGAAACATTAACAGCTCCGGTATATTAAACAATCCTTACACAGTAGTGCTGTTTGCTTTTTTAGGCTCTTTGATAGGCATCTTTATGATACTTGTGCTTGCGAAATTCGCAGGATTGTCTGCCCAGGCAATGGTCCTGGCAGGCATTGCGATGGGGACGCTTTTTAATGCTGCTACTATGCTCTTGCAGTATTTCGCCGAAGATATAAAAGTCGCCTCAGTTATCTTCTGGACATTCGGAGATATGGGGAGAGCGAGTAGGACGGATGTCTGGATAATGTTGCTTGTAACCGTTCCCGCGCTCATCTATTTTATGCTCAATAGGCGGGAATATAATGTGTTAGAGGGCGGAGAGGAAACCGCCAAAGCCTTGGGCGTGCATACCGAAAGGTTAAGGCTTATTGGGATGCTTCTGGCTTGTTTTATTACATCCGTATCCGTTGCGTTCTTAGGTATCATCGGATTTATCGGTTTGGTCGCTCCGCATATGATGAGAAGGGTTGTCGGAGGAGACCACAGATATTTAATCCCGGTATCAGCTGTTTTTGGCAGCGTGTTGTTATTGAGCGCCGATACTATATCCAGGACAATAATGCCTCCCGCAGTATTGCCAGTCGGGATATTGACGGCTTTTATGGGAGTTCCCCTATTTATGTATCTGATATTAAAGAAGCGAAAACTATATTAGGCAGATGAATCTTATATTACAGAGTGTAGAATTTGCTTATCCAAGCATTTCTGTTTTAAAGGGAATATCCTTCAAGCTGCATGAGGGAGAAATGCTGGCTGTAGTCGGTAAAAATGGCTCAGGGAAGTCTACGCTTATAAAATGCATAAATCGAATACTGAAATACCAAAGCGGGAATATATCCGCATATCGGCAGGAAGTTAAGAATATGCGAAGAAAAGATATTGCCAAAACGATGGCCTATCATCCTCAAAAAACGTTTTATAATTTTCCCGTTACCGTATTTGACACGGTCCTTATGGGCCGGTATCCGCATTCGGGATGGAATGGTGATTTAAAGGGCGAGAAACGCGTCTGGGAAGTCTTAAAGATGCTTGGCCTTGAGTCTCTGGCTCTGAGGGATTATAACGAGATTAGCGGAGGCCAGCAGCAGAAGGTAATTATTGCCAGGGCGCTTGCCCAGGAAGCGAAGATTCTTCTTCTTGATGAGCCGACAAGCGATCTTGACATACGGTATCAACTTGAGGTGATGGAAATAATAAGAAGGTTGGTGAAAGAAACGAACATTTCTGCTATAGTCGCTATCCATGATTTGAATTTAGCTTCGAGATACTGCGATCGGATAGCGATGTTGCACAACGGTATAATATTCAGCGCGGGGACTCCTTACGAAGTATTCACTCCCGAAAATATTGCCGCTGTTTACGGGGTGGATGCTTCGGTGCGCGAATGTGATGGGGTCCTGCATATTATTCCCAAAAGTCCTATTTAGAAACATTAAGGTGAGGAGGAGTTATGCATAGCTTGTTTATTAAAGGCGGTTTCCTTATGTGGCCGATTGCTTTTTGTTCGGTCATTTCTTTAACCATCATCCTGGAAAGGTTTTATTATTTTAATAAAACACGGCCAAAATTCAAAAATTTATCCGAGCGGGTGCATCTTTTATTAAAGAATAATAAGGCTGAGGAGGCTTTTTCGGCTGCAGAGGAAGATAAGGGTTTCTTAGGAAGGTTTTTATGCGTCGGCCTCAAAGTTATGAATCAGCCTATTGAAGAAAAGCAGAAAATTCTCCGGCG
>CAYOMI010000187.1:2262-3425 GCA_964405005.1 uncultured Planctomycetales bacterium
CCAGAAGCAGGATAAAAACATCATTTCCATCAGAGAAGATGGAGATATACTCTTGAATGATACGAAGGCACGGTTAAGTAATTTGGCGGAAGACCTGAAGGCATCAATAAATAAGACAGGTTCCCGTACGGTAGTAATAAAAGCCGATGAGAAGGTAGATTTAGGGCTGGCGGTCAAGGTTATGGATGCGGCTAAACAGGCCGAAGCGCAGAATCTGGTGATCGCTACACAGGCTGATGATGGAAAGAATTAATCCTTTATATGTAAGTTTTGTTTTGTCATGCGCATTCCATTATTATCTGATAGGCTCCGATTCATTTCGGATAAAGAGTATTGAGATTAAAAAACCGATTGAAGTAGAGCTAAGGAATGAAAGACCAGAGTATCTTCCGGAAAAATACCGGTTAGCCCAGGAAAAAAAGATTGAAGAAGTTATCAAGAAAGAGCAATCGACTGAAAAGACAATAGAAAGCCAGGATGTAATTAAAGAGTCAATTTTACGCTATCAAGACAGCGTCAAGCAAAAAATCCAGGAAGAAAGAAGGTATCCTCGTTGGGCGCTGCGGCTCGGGCGCGAAGGCGCAGTGAAGATTTCCTTCATTCTCCTGTCTTCGGGAGAGATTAAAGATATCCGGCTCATAGGATCATCGGGAATAAATGAGCTTGATGCAGAGGCTATGGATGCGATAAAAAGGGCGAGCCCATTTTTGCCGTTTCCGGACAATTTCGAAAAAAGCGAACTGCAATTTGAAATTGATATAGTTTTTAGGATTGTAGCCGACGGTCAGCGGTGATATTGCGGTAAGGTAATGGATTGCCACAATATAATAAAGATAAAAGGTGAAAAAGGTATTTTTATATAACAAATAAGAATAGTAATGGCAAAAGGTGGGGTTATTTTTTTGTCCTCAATATCGGTATGGAAAATTTTTAAAGCTACCTACATTAAAATACCACATATCGCTCCGCCCGGATTTTATTGCCTACGACAGCAAAAAGCTTCTCCGGCGCCCCCGATAGCAGCATTCAAAAGCTCGATAGAAAATTATCATACTGATTTCTTGGGGGGTAAAAAAATGGTTGACAAAAATTGTTTCATAGTATATATTTGTCAGTGGAAACCATTTTCATTAAGGAGCAAGAATGCCCAAAGGTAATTGTTA
>CAYOMI010000188.1:0-3417 GCA_964405005.1 uncultured Planctomycetales bacterium
CCGCTCGGCAGTCCTTAAGAGGCCCTGTTCGAAAACAGCCAAGCCACCCGCTAAAAATAGCGAGTAGACATTTTGCGGAGGGATTTGCGAGCGTGCATAAGAAATTTTTCGGCACAGCTATTTCAAATAGTCTGCAAGGCTTTACGACGAGCGAAGGACGCTAATCCGATACAGGCTATCCGTAGCGAGGAAGTAAACCGTAGCAGACGGCGAAAAATTTTAAGCACCTCGAGCAATATCCCGCAGCAAAAGTGTCACCCATGTCTTTAGGTTCTACTAATTTTTTAGAAGGTTTTTTTTATGAATAAGGAGGTCTCTGCAAGAAGATTGAATACCTTATCCGCTTTTTCAGGGCTAAATGTCCCTAATCCACAACTGGGACTTATAATTAGATTATTTATTAATAGGTCTTCAGGAATACCTTTCTTGACGAGTATATTTATACCTTCTCTAATCTTTCTTATTAACAACTCTACTGTCTCTTCTCCGCTAAACAGCTGCGTGGGAACTATACCCCAGCAGACTATTCCGCCTCTTCTAACTAATCCTTTCAGGCTCTCTGCATAGAGTATGAATCTATCCATAAATTCAAAGGCATCAAAACTGATAATCTTGATATTCGGGATATCAGTAAATATAGACCAGTCTGTATTACCGCAGCAATGCACCCCTATCAAAACATCTTCTGAATTTATAGCATTTGAGAATTCTGTAAGTCCTCTTAAGACATCCTCCCTGTTTATAGGTGTATAAGCAGAACCAAAACAACCCAGATATGGCTCATCTAAGAATAGAACGATTCTTTTATCAAATTTCTCAAAGATTTTTATCTGCCAGAGGGCTTTCATAGCCAAACCCTTCAAGATTGCCTGCATAAATACACTGTTATGCAAAAGTGCAACCCCTTGATTATCGTTAATACTGGCAGCAAAAGTAAATGGTCCAGTGATCTGACATTTTATAAACTCAACTTCTTTTAAAATCCGTTTTTCTAATCTCTGGTAAAATGCGTGTAGTCCTTGTGCAAAATCATGACTTATTTTAAAATAATCCACATCGTTGGCAATAAGGTGTTCATAAAAATTTTCGAGCTCTCTTTCTTTATTCTGTGCATCAAAAACTAAACCATTGGATTTTATTTTAATACAGGGCAAACCCTCGCTAAATTGCGCAACCATGCCTTCTCGTATATCCCTCTTGGGTAGTTGGGGCCAAAATGGTGCTTTAGGTGTATATTTAAAAATTAAATCTAAGGCAGAAGTCGCATCTTTATGTGGTAGACTTCCAATTCCCGTAGCCAATCCTTTTAAATTTAACATCGCTTAAACTAAAATCCTAAATTCTCACCCACTAAAATCACTTTTAATCTATCTGCCATAACTTCAGCTTCAATAATTAAAATTTGACAGCACATCCTTTTATATTCGGGAAAAAGACAAATTTCCTTGCGGCAGATGCCGTCCTTTAAACAAGGGGTATTCCAGTTAAGACGCTTAGAGTTTAGGGGCGTGACATATTCCCTTGAACGCTTTATTGCCTCATCAATATTTGGCACTATCTTGTTTATTCCTGCCACAACAATTACATTCCTGGCATAAGAAATACCGGCAATCCGGTTACCGTAGCCACTAAAAAATACCAATTCGCCCTTCTCTGATATTGCATTAGTGCTTGTTAAGTAATAATCTGCCTGACTTCCCAGCTTTCTTAATTCTAAACTTTCTTCTGGCGCTATTCCACTTTTATATTGATTAAATACCTTGTTGCCGCGACCCTCTAAATGCTTTACTATACCAAGCTGGTTTAATGTTAACGAGCCAGAAATACCTATTGTGCTAGATTCTGGAATCATCTCTAAGATTTTTTCTACTGCCTCACTCTTATTATCACAATAAAAACCAGTAATATTTCTTTTCTGCCAATTTTTAATCAGGCTTTCTATTCTTTTATCCATTATTGCCTTTTTTCTAATTGATAAGCTAAACTACGTCTTAATTTCTTTAGTTGGGGGCTGATAATAACTGGATATCTATATCGTGAATGAACTTCTTTTATTTCTTTAGGAAATTTAGAAAGATTGTATCTTGTAAAATACCTTATTTTATCTAAGGAGGGTGACTTATAAGTTATCGAACCTGCCTTTACTGCTTTTATTAACAATGGTTTTCCCTCAACCCTTTCTCCTTCTAATCCCAAAATATCTCTTATGAATCTGCCTTTTTTATCTTCCATCCTAAAAACTTGTTTTCTGCCTGGATAAGTAACTTTTCCTTTACTTAACTTCATAGTAGGCAAAAACTTACTATTCTCATCGGTAACTTCGCTTATTTTATAAATAATGTCTAAACAGGGAGCATCAATACTTGTGCCCATATTTGTGCCTACGCCAAAAATATCTACCCGGGCACCCCTATTAAGTAATCCTTTAATTTTAAATTCATCGAGGTTGCCACTGGCAAAAATCTTAACGTAATTTAGACCTGCACTATCCAGCTGTTTCCTCGCCAACGCAGACAAGGAAACAATATCTCCACTATCTAATCTTATGCCTTTAAGGCGATATCCTTTTTCTTTAAGGTATAGTCCAATAGTTACTGCATTCTCTATACCTTTCTTAGTATTGTAGGTATCCACAAGAAGTGTGGTCTTATCCGGAAAAATCTCAGAGTAGGCTAAAAAACTATCTAACTCTTCCTTAAAAGACATCACAAAGGAATGTGCCATAGTCCCTGTAATAGGTATTTTATACAATTTGCCTGCAAGGACATTCGAAGTTCCTGCAAAGCCTGCGATATAAGAAGCGCGCGCTACTTTAATTGCTGCATCCGTTCCATGTGTTCTTCTTAAAGAAAAATCATATACCCCCTTATCTTTGGCAGCACAAATTACTCGTGAAGCCTTACTGGCAATCATGGTTTGCAAATTAATTGTATTAAGGAAAAAACTCTCAACGATCTGGGCTTCAATTATAGAAGCAGTAACACGGATAATCGGCTCATTAGCAAAAAACACAGTACCTTCTGGCAAGCCGTAGATATCACCCCTAAATCTAAAATTAGTCAGATATTTTAAAAAATCCGGAGAAAAAAGTTTTTGTTTACGTAAATAATCTATATCTTCTTCAGTAAATCTTAACTGTTTTATGTAATCTAAAACATCTTCCAGCCCGCAGGCAACTAAATAAGTACGATTTTTTGGCAAATCCCTCACAAATAAATCAAATGTAGCATAGGTATCTGGCTTATAGACAAAGTAACTCTGTGCCATAGTTAATTCATATAAATCTACGAGCAGAGAAAGTCTCAACTTTTCCTATCCTCTATTTTGAAATCAAATCTTTATATCTCGGGGGGAAATAACTACCTTGAAAAACAATGTATCCTTTTTTATTTATGAGAATATAGGTAGGTACGCCCA
>CAYOMI010000189.1:0-3416 GCA_964405005.1 uncultured Planctomycetales bacterium
TCCCATAGCTACATGCCTTGGTATCCCGCCTAATCCGGCAATATCATCTACCATTTTAAGGCTTTCTTTATCCTGAACAGAATAGTCATCATTAATGAATATTTTATTATATGGAGCTGGGGGAGCATAAGGTGCGTGGGCAGACATGTAGTGAATCCACGCAAAGAAGGAATTATTTTTATGTTGCTTTATCCAGTCCAGAGCTACATCTGTCTGTTTATCTTCTGGTGTAACCATAGAACAAAAATCAAAACCCTGCCTGAAACCAAACTGTGGCTCTAATATAAAATTAGGTGTAATTGCAGCTGTAGAGTAATTATGGTTCTTTAATATTTCTGCCAGAGTGACAAATTGTTCCTTAAGATAAGAATTAACGGGAAATAATACTTTGTGTTGATAGGGATATTTAGAAGTAAGTATCGAGGCTACAGAGGGCGGGGTGTAGGAGGCCTGGGCAATAGCTTGTGTAAAGAGCGTACCCTGGCTAGCTAGTGTATCAATAATAGGAGATGTCTGTCTTCTATATCCATAGCAGCTCAAGTGATCTGCTCTCAAAGCATCGATGGTAATAAAAAGCACCTTGCTTTTCGGAGATGTCTTTGGCTGACAACCTGATATAACGGTAGTTATCCACAATAAAAAAACTAAATAAATAACTGTTCGTTTAGCTATACCCATATCTCTTCTTTATTTTTTTATTTTTAACTCAGTATCAGTTACTTTTGGATTTATTAATTTTCTGCTTATTAAATAGTTAAGAATCTCTTCCGCGGCTAACAAATGGGCCTGGGCATTGGGATGAGAGTTGCTAGGACTTATCCATAAGCTCTTTTCTTCTATTCCTTTAAAGAGAGGAAAAAGCTCCAGCACCTCCATATCATACTTTCTTCCAGCTTCCGCTACTTGTTGGTATAAATCTAAATACGGATGGTTCTCGTTCAGCTCTTCCATGATAGGCCAAATTAATAAAAGTACCCTGATATTAGCTTGCTTGCATATCCAAGCGACATCCCCGAGGGCTTCTTCGCATTTAGGCCAATATCTTCCGCTTGACTTATGCAGGCGATGTAAAACATCGCTGCTTGCTACCTGTTTATGGAGAATGTTTTTCTGCCAAAATACATAAATACGCTCACTTAAGAAATCATATGCGTAAGATCCCTTCCTCAGTATTAGCATTGCCTTTAGAACCATCCCTTTTATTCCTCTTGCCGGTGCATGCGTAGGCGGCCCAAGAAGCTTTTCTTGCGTATCCCCTATCACATAACCGATAATTAACAAATCCGGTTTAAAACTCATACCTTTTTCTCTTAGATAAATAGACTCTTGAACAGTATTATATGCCGGACAGGCGGCGTTAATAACTTGGTATTTAATAACTCCGGCCTGCTTATTCAACATTTGCTCTAATATTTTAAGGTATGTTTGCTCCAGGGCAACTCCTTCACCATAAGTAAAAGAGTCTCCCAGGCCTAAAATCCTGAAGGTGTTCTTTGGTTTTTCAAAAGAAAATTCATAATCGCGCAGCCCAAAAGAGTTAATTTTAACCAGATTTCCCCTTGTCCTACCTTCTGAGTGGGAAACTAGCTCAAAGGCTAGGCCGGGGATATCGCTGGGCTTAAATAAAGGCCTCTTATCTATACCTCCTATTCTGAAGGAGAATTCAACCGCTAAGAGAATAAAAGTGACACTTGATAGAATTAAGATTAGCTTGATTATAAAATTACCCTTCGACATTTATTCTGCTGTAGGCATTCTTAACCTGTATACCACAATATCATCTGGATATACATCGGGCTTGCCAAAGGTTCGCTCTAGCGCCCCGTTGGTTTTCTCATATGTTCCAGCCGGCTTATCCATAAAATATTCCCTATTCACTACAATGTATTCATAACCCAAATCTTTAAGTTGCTCCAAATCTTTCTTTATATATTGCGCCTCATTTGAATCCGGAAGGCTGTAAAGAAACATAATAAAGGAATTATTTTTCATAAACTTCTCAAAACCCCGCGGCAGGAGCATGAAACTATTAGTCATCCCCATACCGCCCAGAGTCTTTTTGCGATGAATAGTCTGATAAAATAAATTCTTCTGTCCTGTGTAATCAATCGGCAGCTCGATTATAGCGCATTCTTTCCTTTTCTGTAAGTCTTGATAAAAATCCGGGACATATATCTTACTGAATTTAATCCCGGCTCCAGAGCCATAAAAAACTCCCCCCGCTAATGATAGGTAGACAATTGCCAAGAAAAGTAATATTTTTACTGCATTACTTTTTAAGAAATCAAAAATCAAACAAAAGCTAATCCCATATATAACCGTCAGGGAGATACTCTCCAGAGTAGTCAAGCGATCCAGCCACCAGAACCGGCTGAAAAAGGGAATATATCTATAAAAAAACTGGTACGGCAAGGGCATGCCTTCCCCAACAAAGGAGAGCTTGCTTGAACCCGAGTATTGAAGATAGGGCCCTAATGACAAGAGATAGAAAAAGGCTGCAGATAAAAGCCAGAAAAATGCCTTTTTCCTGGCAGGGGTAAAGAAAGGAACGGTTATAAGAAAAACTTTAAGGAAAAATAGATTTTTAAAATAGGTTGAAAGCAAAAAAGGAGAATTTAATTTTCGCGAGAAATCCATTATGCTGTATATATAAGCCGGTAATCCTCCTTTTTGAATTCCAGATAAAGCAGGAAAAGGAGACAGCCAACTTAAACCGCAAGTATAGAATCCTTTTAAATACGGCCAGCCAAACGGTACGGTAAGCGAAAGCGACAACGCTATTAACCCCAGGAATTCTTTCAAGAATAAAGGAGTTATTACGAGGCGTCTATAAAAACATAGATGATATAAAATAAGGATCGCGGTAAAAAATACAAGCAAGAACCCATAAAACCAGTAAGATAAAGACGTTATTGAGAAAAACAGGCCGGCAAGCAAAACGTCCTTCCAGGATTTTTCATTAATTAACTTAAATAAATACAGGATATACAGGATCATCCAAAATAAAACAGCCTGTTCTATATCTCCGCAATTGATTTGATTAATTATGTAGGGACTGAAGGTAAAGAGTAACCCGGATAAAAAAGCCACTATATTGTTCTTTAAAAGGTATTTTATTAAAAGATACATTGCCAGACCATCTAACACCACCACTGCTATGCGCATTAGGCTATGCGAGGCGGGGAAACCAAAAAGAAGTTGCAGGGGTATTCCCAGCACAGGAGTCAGGACATTGCCTATGTCTAATAGAAGATATTTACCGATTGGATAAAAAATTAAATTAGTATGCCATATTGACCTGAAATCAAAATGCAGGACAGACTCTTTCACCAGCCAGTGGACCCAAATTGTCCCAAAGGTATCGGATAGCGCAAAATCACCCCAGAACCAGCGATTAATATTCAACCATAGAGGGA
>CAYOMI010000190.1:0-3385 GCA_964405005.1 uncultured Planctomycetales bacterium
CCCTAAAACCCTCAAGTTCAAAAAATTTCTTGTATTTCTTAAAGGCCTTTTTCATTAATAGTTCAAAGGAGGCCTCTGCTGCCTCAAAATGATAACCTTGGTACTCCAAGGACTGAATAATTTTTAAGATTCTTTTCGTCTTTGGATCTTCTTTGGTCAAATCTAACTCCAAATCCTTAGCCCGAATTAAAACACCGGTCTTTCCTGCCAATTCTGAAACAAGAATTCTCCTGCGGTTACCCACAAGCAGCGGCTCAATATGCTCGTACGTCTTAGGATTCTTCATAACTGCATTTATATGCACACCACCCTTATGTGCAAAGGCAGAGCTACCTACATATGGCTGATCATTTCTCTGTTTCATATTACTTATTTCACTGACAAAATGAGAAATATGCGTCAATTGTTTTAACTTATCGTCACCAATACAATCGATGCTAAGTTTCAACTTTAAATTCGCAATAATGGGAATCAAATCCGCATTACCGCAACGCTCACCATAACCATTAATTGTACCCTGAACCATATCACAGCCTGCCTCTACAGCAGCAATGGAATTGGCTACTGCTAAATCCGCGTCATTGTGACAGTGAATACCCAGCCATACATTTACGGTTGGCCTGATTTCCTTAATAATTTTTGAAATTTCCGAAGTCAGTGCTCCCCCGTTTGTGTCACATAAAACAATTGCTTTTGCGCCTGCCTGCTGGGCAACGGATAAGCATTTTAAACCGTATTCTCTATCTGCCTTATAGGCATCAAAGAAATGCTCAGCATCATAAAATACCGTTAGACCTTTTGAAACTAAAAACCCTACAGTATCCTTAATCATCTCAAGATTCTCATTCGGTGTAGTCTTTAGAACATCTTTTACGTGTAAATCCCAGGTTTTACCAAATACAGTGACAATCTTAGCCTGTGACTTAATAAGGGCTTTCAGATTATTATCTTCGCTTGCTTTTGAGTTTGGTCTACGGGTCGAACCAAAAGCAACCAACTGAGAATTTTTGAGGCGTTTTTTAGCCATTCTAAGATAAAACTCCATATCTTTGGGGTTTGAGCCTGGCCAACCACCTTCAATGTAATGAATGCCTAACTTATCTAACTCTTCAGCAATACGAATTTTATCTGTTACTGAATAGGAAATGCCTTCTCCTTGTGCGCCATCACGCAGAGTAGTGTCATAAATTTTCACCTCACGCATATTCACCCCTTTATTTTGCTAAACCAAATTTTCTATGTAATGCCCTAACCGCAGTTTCCGCAAATTTCTTTTTTATAATACAAGAAATGCTTATATCGGAGGTGGAAATCATCTCTATATTAATCTTGTTTTGTGCCAGGACCTCGAAACACTTAGCCGCCACGCCGGGGTGTGACTTCATACCTACCCCCACCACCGAAACACGCGCAATATCTTCATCCTCCAGAACCTCTCCTGCACCTATTGCTTTAGCCACTTTTCTCGTAAGTCTTGTAGTCTTTAAAATCTCGGCTTTATTTACCGTAAAAGAGATATCGGTCTTACGTGTATGGCTGACATTCTGGACAATCATATCTACATTTACGCCGCTAGCGGATAACTCATTAAATATCTTAGCTGCTATCCCTGGTCTATCAGGAACATCGCAAATAGTAACCTTTGCCTCATTTTTGTTCAAAGTTACACCCGTGACAACTATATCCTCCATTCTTTTAACATCTTTGATAATCATTGTTCCTCCGTTTTTAGTAAAAGATGAGCGCACATGTATAGGCACATTGAATTTCTTGGCTACTTCAATAGAACGCGCCTGCATAACCTGCGCTCCTAAGGAAGCCATTTCAAGCATCTCATCATAAGTAATCTTTTTAATTTTTCTTGCTCTAGGTTCTATGCGCGGGTCAGTAGTATATATACCCTCTACATCAGTATATATTTCACAGGCGTTGGCATTTAACTCTTTGGCCAAGGCTACTGCTGTCAAATCCGAGCCGCCCCTACCCAAAGTAGTGATATCCTGATTGAGGGTAACTCCCTGAAACCCTGCAACAATTACAATCTTACCTTTTTTCAACTCTTCTCTTATTTTATCAGCATTGATTTTTATAATCCGAGCGTGGGTGTGGCTTGTATCAGTAATTATCCCTACCTGGGCACCGGTAAAAGATATGGCTTCAAATCCTAATTTATGTATGGCCATGGCAAGAAGTGCTACTGAAATCTGCTCTCCAGTCGAAAGCAGCATATCCATTTCCCGCTCTGAAGGCTCAGTATTAATTTTATGTGCGAGTGTAATAAGTTCATCAGTTGTGTCACCTAGCGCAGAAACCACCACTACTAAATCATAGCCTTTTTTTCTGTAATCGCTTACTCTTTTGGCAACATTCTGAATACGCTCCACATTTGCCACTGAAGATCCCCCAAATTTCTGCACAATCAGACCTCTATGCATTTCTCTTTCTCCTTGTAAAAACAGAAACAACTTCATGAACCATAAAACCTGCTAAGATAATTAATGATAAACAAACAGTAAAAAGTAGAATATCCTTTTGTTTAAAATATTTCACCACCTGAAATAATAATGCGGCTACAGTAGTAACTAACATAAAAAACGCAGGAATTAAGGTAAATTTTATTTTTTTATTTTTGGCTAATAACCAGCAACTTAAAACAAATAAAGCCAGGGCTGCCACCAGTTGGTTGGAGGCACCGAATGCTGGCCAGATCATATTGCGTTTTCCGCTTAATGCTAATGCCGCACTTAAAACTACAACTAAAAGACTAGAAAAATAACGATTCTTAATTCTAAATAATTCTTCTGTGATATAACGTGATATTCGGGTAGCTGTGTCCAGAGTAGTAAGTATAAAAGCATTTAAAATGGTAACTGCAATAAATGAACCGTAATTACCCAGGATACTACTAGTAATTAAACCGTATCCTTTACCGAATATCCCGATGGGCCCCAGGTTTTTTAAACTTGCAGAAAAATCTTCTTTGGGGCTAAATAAAACTGCTACGCTAACAATGGCCAATAATGCTACCAACCCTTCAGTAATCATACCTCCGTAACCAATCCTCTTTACATAGCGCTCATTGGCAATCTGCTTGGATGAGGTGCCACTTGAGATTAAGGCGTGGAAACCAGAAACAGCGCCGCAGGCAACTGTAACAAACAATGCTGGCCAAAGATATCCTTCGCTAGTATTAAATTTATAGTATCCAGGCATATTTATTATAGGTCTTGATAATAATAAACCTAAATAGCCGATTCCCATCCCAAAAAATAAAAGAAAACTAGAAAGATAATCACGCGGTTGAAGCAGTATATTAACTGGTATAACTGAGGCAAAATAACAGTATAATAACAAAACTATCAGCCAGACATTAAAAGCTGTCTCT
>CAYOMI010000191.1:0-3295 GCA_964405005.1 uncultured Planctomycetales bacterium
TATTCTTTTTCTTATCCCTCCTTTTATTGGTAAAAGGCTAGCATACCCAATAGCTTTTCTTTCTGGAATTTTATTTGTCCTTCATCCTGTTCAGACCGAGGTAGTAAACGGAATTGCCTTTAGAGAAGATGCCCTATATACTTTATTTTTCTTTTTATCTTTGATTTCTTATCTTAAAAGCAAATTCTCAAAAAAATTTATATTCTACGCCTTCTCTTTATTCTGCTACCTTTTAGCCCTACTCTCTAAAGAATCCGCGATTATCCTACCCCTATTTATTTTTCTTATTGATTTATTTTATAAAAAAATAAGACCAAAAGATAGTAAACAGCTCACCTATGCACCGACTATTAAATTTAATCTTTATTTAGGCTACATAATTGTGTTAGGCACCCTTCTTTTTATAAGATTTTTTGTTTTATCTAGCCCGGAATCATTTTTAAGAAGCGCACTTACCCCAAAAGGCATTTTAAAAGGGCCGGGCCGGCCCGGCGGAAGCCTGTTTACTGCTATATTGACCACCAGTCGCATATTTATTTCTTATATAACGTTACTCTTTTTTCCTTTTCGTCTTGAAGTAGAAAGAGTAGTTTCGCCTTCTTACTCTCTTTTTGACCTCAGGGTTATACTTTCAATGGTTATCCTTATTTTATTGCTTATATTCTTCTTACGAAATTTTAACAAAAGACCTCTTATTTCTTTTTCTGGCTTCTGGTTCTTTCTCTGTCTTTTACCTATAGCCAATGTAATGCCCTTATACCATGCTATGGCTGAACGCTATCTTTATCTTGCCTGTGCTGGTTTTTGTCTTTTCTTAGGTACAGTTACTATTAGAGTTTTTTCTTTTCCCTCAAGACCGTTAAAAATAGCAGTGACTATATTTGTTTTAGTATATCTCGGATTTTTTGCCTGGCGCACAGTTACAAGGAATAAAATATGGAAGGACAATTTTGTTTTCTGTCAAGAAAGAACAAAATATCCTCCGGTTACTGAAAGGATTTACAGTGGATTAGGCGTTGCTTATACAGAAAGAGGTATGCTTGATAAGGCAGAGCAATATTTTAAGAAGTCTTTGGAGGCAAATCCCAAATATTTTTCCGCTTACTATAATTTAGGCAATCTCTACTATCAAAGAAACTTCAGCGATAAAGCAGAGCAGTATTATAAAAAAGCTATTGAGTTAAACCCTTATCATGCCCAGATATATAATAACCTAGGCAATATTTATTTTAAAAAAGAACTCTATGATGAAGCACAAAAAAATTATAAAAAAACGCTAGAGTTGTCTCCGCTTAATGCCGATGCCCGTAATAATTTAGGCAACATTTACCTTAGAAAAGGTTTATATGATAGGGCAGAAGAAGAATATAAGGAAGCCCTAAGATTAAATCCTCGTCTTTTAGATGCCCTTAGCAATCTGGCTGCGCTTTATGCTGCCAGGGGTCTCTATGATAAAGCCATTGAACAGTATCAGGATATCTTAAAAACAAATCCTAGAAGATACCAGCTTTATTATAACTTAGGCATAGCCTATTATAAAAAGGGGCTCGTCAATAAAGCAGTTGAATCTTTTCAAAAAGCTTTAGAGATAAACCCCAATTATAGTTTAGCCCAGGATGCCCTGACTCAGCTTAAGCGTGGTTATGAAAGCACGAACCCCGAAGATGCTATCCAGATGTATAAAAAAGCTATAGAGAAAAATCCTTTGGATTTATCTGCACATAATAATCTGGCTAACCTTTATCTGGATATGCGGCAGTATGATGAGGCAATTGAAGAATATAAGAAGGTTTTGCAAATAGACCCAAAATTTATTTTGGCGCGCCACAATTTAGCAAATGTTTATTTTCTAAAGGGCTTACTTGATGAAGCCCAAAAAAATTATGAAAAAGTTTTGGAGATAGAGCCGAATTTTTTGGAGGCCTATAATAATTTAGGCGTTGTCTATTACAAAAAAGGCTTCCCCCAGAAAGCAAGACAGTGCTGGCAGAAGGCGCTGGAGTTAAATCCCGGTTATTCTAAGGCAAAAGAGAATTTAAAATTGCTGCAAGATTATGCGCCCTAACCTTGCAAGGAAGGTTGACTACTGGATAGGTATACCGCTTTGTTTTTTCGTAAGCCTATTTTATCAACTGAGGAGGATTTTTATTAGAGACAAAAATATAACTTCACCCAGAAAGATAATGTTTATAGAACTCTCTGAGATGGGTGCGGCGATATTGGGATATTCGGCAATAAAAAAAGCAAAAGAGATTTTTGTGAATAGCCAAATTTATTTTTTGATTTTCCGGGAGAATGCAGGAAGCGTTTATGTGTTAGATATTATCCCCCGGGAGAATATATTTACTATCAGGGGCAGAAATTTATGGCCGTTAATTTACGATACCTTAAAAGTCTTAGTTAAAATTCGTAAAGAGAAAATAGAGGTCGCAATAGATATGGAATTGTTTTCCAGATTTACTTCTCTTTTAAGCTACTTAAGCGGCGCAAAAGTACGGGTTGGTTTTTATAAATTCAGTCTCGAGGGTCTTTATCGAGCAGATATATATACCCACAAGGTTATGTATAATTCTTATATGCATATAAGTAAAAATTTTTTAGCCCTTGTAGAAGCCCTTAAAGAGAATAAAGATATACCTTTAATTAAGAGGTATTTGGCTGATGGGCAAACAACTGTTCCTAAAATAGAATCATCTCAAGATGCGACGGAGAAGATTTTAGATAAACTAAAAATAGTAAATAATCAAATAGGTGGGTTGAGTAAAATAGTGATTTTAAATCTTGGCGTGGGAGAGTACTTACCTTTAAGAAAATGGCCAATTGAAAATTATATAAAATTAGCGAAAAGATTACTTCAGGATGAGGGAATTTTTATTGTATTGATTGGGCTTAAGTCTGAGAGTCAAGAGGTAGATAAAATCCGGTCTTTATTAGATTCTGGCCGTTGTATAAATTTTATGGGTAAGACAACGATTAAAGAGTTTGTTGACCTTTGTAACATCTCACGTCTTCTTATAAGTCATGATAGCGGCGCAGTAAATCTTGCCTCTCTTACTTCAATTAACATAGTAGTTCTTTTTGGCCCTGAGACACCCATTCTTTATGCACCGCTAAGTATTAATAAAACAGTATTTTATAAAAATTTTGCCTGCAGCCCCTGTTTCTTGGCTTACAATCACCGCACTTCGTTTTGTAGAGATAACCGCTGCCTTCAGGCAATAACTGTGGATGAGGTTTATGAAGCAGCCAGAAGATATTTATGTATTGACAAATAAAATTTTATTTACTATAGTAA
>CAYOMI010000192.1:0-3293 GCA_964405005.1 uncultured Planctomycetales bacterium
AAACAAAGGCTTCCATTTCGTATCCGGGAAAAGACTGCCGCATACTTCTGATCTCCGAAAGGGCTAACTGCCTGCTCAGTATTATTCTGGTCGGATTAAACATCTTATAGAAAAGGATGGTTTGGGAATTTAAGATAGAGGTACAGGAGCTGATATGCAGCTGTAGCTTAGGATATGCCCGTTCTTTAATTTTTTCCAGGATCCCTATGTCTGAAACTATGACTTTATCTATGCCGCATGCATAAGCTTTTTCCAGCTGAAGCAAGGCTGCAGGAGCCTGGTCTCTCCCATAAAATTCATTCAGGGTAAAACAAACCGACACGCCCAACTGATGCGCCACTCTTACAACCTCTTTTAATTCCTCATACGAAGAGAGATTGGAAGATATTTCTGCCCTGCGGTTGAGACAGTTAACATTGACGTAACTATCCCGCTGCTCGCTTGCAAGCAGGCCACAGTATATTTCATTGGCCCCTGCCTCAATAACCCTGCGGACTTCGCTAACCCTGCTTATCGGAGCTACAATAAACATAAGATCAACTGCCTCCTCTGTATCAATGCTTATCTGCTTCTACCAGATAGATATACAAGGAGAGTGCCGGTTCAGTCTTTAGCAAAATGCACTTAAAACCATCCAGCCTGTTTCCTACGCTATCGTATGGTTTTTTTGCAATAAATATACCCTTCGCTTCCTTACCGGGATGGATGATATTGTATGTTGTTACATCTAACGGCTGAAAGCCATTTGGCTTATAGGACTCCATGTCGCCTATTATCCAATAATACCGTAAATCACCGGGTAAATACATCCAAAGGCGCCGTACGATCTTGTCTATAGATATCTCTCCGGGCATATAAACATCCCTTATCTCTTCTTTTTTCATATATTCAGCTAACCAATAACCGGTTTTTTTTACGGCAATCTCATCTTCCCTCTCAACAATATCATTAACAACTGTGGGGTCTTTCTGTAACTGTTTTATCTGATATGCAGTTGTCAGCGGCAATACTAATATGCTGGCAAATAGGATGCGCCTACCGAGCCCCTCTTTATCTTTTAAGAATAGATCTATTGCTGCAGATGCGCATATTGCCATCAGGGGTACTAGGGGCGTCAAGAATCTGATCTCTCTGCAGAAAGCACCTGCATCTATGAGATGTACGATAGTAGCAGCTAAAATAATGGCTGCATAAAGAAAGAGGCAGGCCAATACGGGACGGAGCCTTGCATCCTTGTAATTAAGGACCGCCCCGAACACAGATAAGATAACTACGGGGTGAAGCATAAGAATAGCTATTATGCGGCATATCTGAGCAAACGAAGCTACTGAATTAGAGGGGGCATGATCAGGCAGGTTACAAAAGAAGGTGTAGAAGAAAGGGTGCCCCAGGAGAACAATATTCAGCATAGACCAGGTAACAGGCGGCACCAACATCAATATCCCGTATTTAATCTTATTTTTCGGAGGCAGCAATAGTATCCATATAAAGAAAAAGATTATACCCTCTTGCCTAAAAAGAGGGATAAAAGCAACCGTTATCGAAGACCAAAAATATTCCTGGGAATATAATAAATAGACTGCTAGGATAACAAAAAAACAGAACATGACTTCTGCTAAGGTGGATATAGAAGCCAAAAAGTATACCGGGAAGGTAAAGGCGAGTATCAGTGCAAACGCCGAACTAATATCAGAAAACCCTATCTTTTTGGCTGTTTTATATAACAAAAATAATGTGCCCAGCGAAAATACAGAATTCATTATTCTTAATGAAGATATGCTGACAGGCAAAATATGCAAAAATAGCGTCCCCATAAACACATAGCCCAATTTTACGTATGGGTTCAAAAACACAAATCCGTCATAAAGCGCCATTTTTATATAGTTATACCTGAATAGTTCATCGACATGATAAAGGATAAACATATCTACCAGCGCTGCCCTCACCGGATCAGCGATATACCAAATGAAGAAACCGAGTATGGGGATCGTAGAAATAATCAGGGGGATAGAAAAATTAGATACGGGGATATTTCTTTTCTTGGCATGCATTTATTACCTTCAACGGCTATTTATCCGAATACACTGGCCTAAAAATAAGCGAAGATGTCTCCGGATACCAGGCTATCTTTATACGATCTGTATTTTTTTAGTAGTTCCTGGGCATTGATATTTAAAACTTTACCAGCCCATTGAAAACAATATTGACACTCATCGCAAGACGTATCTTCGCAATTATGCGTCAAGAAATGCCCGATAAAACCATCGAGCGAGGCGTTATTAATAGTTACATCGAAATCAGAGGTAAGAAAATCTCCTTTCGCAAACTTAAAGATGTTTATGGAAAACGGCCTGAAAAAATACCTTGCCTTAGCCAGCCAGTTTTTTTTGCCGAAACGTATTGTTTTGGAAGGAGTCCTGAACAGATCCATAAGATTGCCATCATAAGACCTGTCAAAATATGCCCTGGATATCCTAAGTAAGGCCTCCGTGGTCATCCCCCTGTCAATAAGCTTAAAGCTATCTATCCCGGCATCTTCGTAGCATGAGGTATCTTCCGGCCTTATCCAGGTAGAGCGTATAAAATCCACCGGGTGCATAATATGTTGCAGCCGGCAGCTTAGGAAACAATAGTCTATAACGAACCCGCGGCTGGCGTGCCGGGATTGGGATGAATGTGAAGAGATGTTTGCATGATAAAAATGAAACGGACAGCAATAAAGACAATTGGCGTTACAGATCAATTGTATTTTGCAGGAAACGTATTTTTTAAGATTATTAAACAATCTAAAGTTTCTATTTGCTTCTGTATTAGAAAGAGTGATCTCATCCGCCCCGAGCTCTTCCCAGCGTTTTACCTTTAGCAGGGAGTTGACATGCGCCATTGTCGAAACGCTTACCCTGAAATGAGGATACCGCTTCTTAAGCAATTCAAGGAAGTAGGGGATCGTCACGGTTACTGACTCTATCCCAAGACAGGAGAGCCAATCCAGCATTTCCCTTAACTGCCTTTGGCCTTTCCTGCTAAATTCTAAATTATTAAAACAAGATGTATTCAGCAGGTAGTTAAACTTAAGACCCTGGGAATGGATGCGTTTTATGTGCGCTGCCGCTTTTTTAGAAGAAACAAAAGGAACAGCTATCGCAGGGCGGCCGCCTCCCAATAAATCTTCATGCAATTTTCCGTAGAACCTTACTATTCTGTCTTTCTTTAATTTAGCGATCTCCTCTATTAACCGGTCGTCCCAATTAGTGGGGATAGAATATTTCATAATTACTCACTTGTCTTAATCC
>CAYOMI010000193.1:0-969 GCA_964405005.1 uncultured Planctomycetales bacterium
ATTCTTAGTATATATAATATTTGCATAAAATCTATTTTTTTACTATTTATCCTTTTTATAGTCTTTGCCGGAATCAGAAACTGCCGGTTTCTTTTTTTCTTTTATTTCCTTTATTCCTTTCCATATATCCCTGCTAAAAATCCCGATTAAGATCAGCGCCGGAATTGCAATTAATATAAAAAAGGTTATTTTCCTTTGCAGAAAAACCGCTGCAAATCCCAGATAAGGGATATGAAAAACAACCTTTCTCATCTTATCGCCTTCAGAAGAAACATAGTCATTATCCGGTTCATTGTTGGCGTCTCCTTTGGTCTGAAACCATGGTTTTCCTTCCCTTATTTCAACACCGACTACTCTATGCGTTACCATGACACCGGAAGAAACATTAAAAGTAATCATATCATTTTCTTTGATATCCTGAATGTTTTCAGGTTTGGTGATTATCAGTCCGCCGACTTTTAAAGTCGGCTCCATGGAACCTGAAAGGACCGGGTGGGTTTCCCATCCAAGTCTCGGACCTATAAATACAAAGGCAACCAGTAAAATAGATATGACAACTACAACCATTCCAAACCACTCAAATATCTTTATTACTGTCTTCAAACTGCTCTCCTTATAAAATTTTTGATTTTTTTAGCCAGTCTAATGACTTCCTCTTAAACAATAGGTTTATAAATTCAGGTCATCATATTTATTTTAACATTATAAATAGTACTTTTATTATCAATTTAATATAGTGTTATATTCTCAAATGAATATTGCAAGACAAAATGCTTAATTTTAGCTTCCGCATCGGTTTTAATATTTTTGGTTTCTTACAACTCTTTTTTTATCCCTCTAAAGATTATTCATTGACACTAACTGGGTCAATGTTGTCAGGAGCAGTATTAACAGTAACAGTGGCAACATAAGCCTGAGTTGTGTTGTCTGCGGCAGTGACGGTATAAGTTACCGGACTCGTAAAATCCT
>CAYOMI010000193.1:1069-3255 GCA_964405005.1 uncultured Planctomycetales bacterium
AGTCCCGACTGGAACGGTTAAGGCAACAGTATGAGAATCTTCGTTGACTACTCCATCAACAGCCGGGTTTAATTTCTGGAAACTGAAAGCAGTAATTAATGCGGCTTGAGCAGCGATTACCGTTACTGTGTAAATTTGAGTTGTGTTGTCTGCGGCAGTGACGGTATAAGTTACCGGACTCGTAAAATCCTGAGCTACACCAGAAGCAGGATCAACCGATTTTCCGGTAAAGACAATAGTCGGAACAAGAGTAGTCACATCAGTCCCGACTGGAACGGTTAAGGCAACAGTATGAGAATCTTCGTTGACTACTCCAACAACAGCCGGGTTTAATTCCTTGAAACTGAAAGCAGTAATTGCTTTGGGATTATCCCAAACACCAGACGTGAAAATACTTACACTGGACGTCTTCACATCACTAAAATAGGCATGTGTGCCGATTCCGACCAAACCAAAAAGCAAACCAACACTTATAATTAATATCAGAATCTTTTTCACTTTTTCACCTCTTAGTGATGATAATTTAACAACAAACTAAGAATATTCTTTCATTCTATACAAACAAACAACAAAATAATTTCAAAAAATCATAAAAACTTATATTAACACAAACTACCTTTGGTGCAAAGCTTGCCTTCAGAACATCGTTAGGTCCTGCTTTCAAGCAGGACCTAACGGAAAAAGGTCTGAGAGTCCGTGTGGCTAGGGTTGGATTACTAGCTCTGACCCGGGGGCTTGAGGCAACCTAAAAGGATTCAAGTCCCTTCTATTAAGGTAATAATAATACTGGTGTTGGATCGTCAGCTCCTACTTGTAGAGCCATAAAGTTTACATCAAATGATGCAATGTCGCTCTGTGCCCAATTATCAACAGTTTTATCAAGATGATAGCTCTGCTTTACGGTCACAGATTCACCTGGCTGAAGTAATCCAATACGGATCCAATTACCTTCTATGCCTTTTCCATTATCGGTAAGGTAAAATCCGTCTGTTTCTTTAATTTCTAATACCGTTGTACCTAATGTCACTTCGAATGGGGGTGTACCGTAACCGGTTCCACTTTCGGTCCCATTTATCCAAACTCCAATGCCATCTAAATTTGCATAACCATGCCAATGGAATGCGTCACCAAGTGAGCTTTTCTTGATTTCTACCCATAATACATTTGGTGAAGTACTACCTGCACTGAAATCTAGATATGAACCACCAGTAAATATGTCAGTAGCAAATTGGACTTCTGGTCCACCATCAGGTGCGTAGTACCAACCCGTATGAGATCCATCATCAAAAGTGGTTATTGCATATCCGCTGGGATAGTTTATTGATACAGTCATTTTAGGCGTAGATATTGGTGGGTCCGAATATGTGTAAGTCCATTTTAACCTATCGCCCAAGTCATCAACCTTTACGCCAACGCCATCGATTGTTCCACTATAAGAATACGACGTTGCGGGTGGTTTAGTGACCAACATATCATAATGAATCCAGTCACTAATGTTCCAGAGATTTGATCCAGGGTTCGCAGCGTAATATTTTCCTTCGGCGTCTGTTACAGTATTCTCATTATTAGTTACTCCAGTAATACGTTTCCATAACATTGCTGGCTTGTTGCCGGCATTTTTAACTACAGCGGTTGTCCACCCTGTTTCACCTGGTAAAAGTTCAAAACCTCCACTTACCGTCTGTACTTGCTGTCCTGCGCTAGGGTTTAAGCTGATATCAATTGTTCCAGCGGTAAAGGTGTTGCCAGTTGCTTTTTCTGTGTCGCTGAAGTAAGCCCAGGTGCCGATACCGGCGAGAGCGACTGTTATAAGAACAGCCATCAGAGCGATCATCATCTTTTTCATTTTGATTTTCCCTTTCCTTTGTTTCTTTTTTTATATTTATAAAAGAGTTACTTTTTGGTTTTTTTTAACTGGTAACCATCAAGTATTTCCCTCTGTGATTCTAATGGTTTGTTTATTATTAAATAATTTATAAGAAATATTTGCCTTTAGAAAACAAAAACCGGCTTTTACAGCCGGTTACGCTACTTGCTCAATATCCCTAAAGCGTCCAAGTTAAAGAGATATCTCATCGCTTCTGAAATTTATATAGAATATCTATATAAATTATTGATATATATAAATTATTTATATGGGGGTATCCGCTTGACTCTCGTAGACACTATATGTAGTATTTGCGTAT
>CAYOMI010000194.1:0-3247 GCA_964405005.1 uncultured Planctomycetales bacterium
GCTATAACCTAATATGTACACAATAATCCTACCTAGATTTACCCATTAAACCGCACAATAATACAGCCGGAAATTTCAGGAAAATTCCTGTGATTTCCGGCCTTTTTTTTGGCACATTTTTAGGCATCATATGGAAGCATGTCATGCCGGATCCTTCCCAGAAAAAAGCAGGGAGTAAACGGCAAAAAATTGTTGCTTTTGGTCATTGCGAGGAATCCCGGCGGTTGGGATATAGCGAAGCAATCTATATTCATGTGAGATTGCCACGCTCACCGGGTTCGCTCGCAATGATAGCCCACTGGACTGTGTGAGCTAATTAGAGAAATCCCGCAAGCCATGGTTTATGGGATCATAGCTCATAGACCAAGCAAGTCTTTAGTGGTTCTGCCAAAACCTCAAAGATTCAGGCCTTTTTAACCCCTAGAATAGCCCAAAACCGGCTGGTAGGGGTCTTTTTCCTGAACCCCACAGAATACCCCCAAATTACCCCGTTTTCCGCCCAATTAAACCCTGTCCCTGATGGGGAATGCCGATTATTTTCCGCATATTTTCCAGGATCTAGCATCAAGGATCTAGGATCCAGCGGCGCTATTCATATACCAATACACAGCTTATTAACACGAAACCATAACCATAGGGGTTTGAGGCGGTTAGAGCGTAATTTCCCGATTATCAAGTTAACATAAGATATATTATAAGACATTGAATAAGCGTGCCAAATATGGGTTTGTAGCGGTCGAAACAGACGGTTTATAGGGACACTTGCTGCTTCGGGAAGGGCTTATTTGCTGCTGGCTAGTCGTGCAAGCAGGCGTTTGAATTTATTCTATGGTATTCCCCTGATCGCTTTTAAATGCAACTGCAATTTATACCCTTGCTTCCAAAAAACAAAATTACCCTACTATCTTTGTGTACACAAAAATAATAGGGTAATTATTGATTTAACTCTTAGATGTATTTATGCCTTGACTTGCTGCTGGCCTTCCTGCTGTTGCTGCTTTTTTATCTGCTCAATATCCGCTTCCTTGCAGCCGGCAAGAATCGCCTTTGGCTTCTTATGCTTGGTGATGACTATGGTCTCCCCCGCTATCGCCCTTTTGACATGATCAGCGAGGTTCTTTCTGAACTCCCTTACGGACACATAGACAATGCTGATAGGCATGGTTATTTACCCAGGACCTCTACGGCCTTTTTATTGTCATTTGAGGAAAATATCAGTACGCTATTACAGGTACTGCATCCGCAGGTAGTCCCGTAAATATACGAAAGATTAAGGTTTGCCTGCTTCAATTTAAGGGCTATTTGCTGGGCTGTTCCGGTCTTGTTTTCCGCTCCTACGGAAACCGCGACTTTTTCCTCAACCTTAAAACCGGCCTCTTCCAAGGCCATCCTTGCCGCAGTGGTATTGGCGGCGACCAGCATAAAACGCGCGCCACCTTGAAACGTATACGCGGCTATAGCCGTAAGGTTGATGTTCTTTGAGGCAATGACTGAGGTGACTTTTTCAAGTATACCCGGCTGATCAGGAGTATTAAAATGCAGTTCTTTTACTAAGGATACTTTTTCCATTTTACCCTCCTTCTGTGACGCATTGGGTTATCGCTTTGCTCGCAAGGAAGTAAGGCCCATATTAGACCAAAGGATACTTGAAGTCAAACAAAATAGAAGTGTACACTTTACTCCCCTGCCCTTTCTTAAGCTAGAACGTAACAGGTTGAGTGTCGGAGGTGGCTTTTTCCTGGGGTTGCTCTTGCGGTTGCTCTTGCGCCTGTGGTTCTGGCGCCGGTGATTTAGGAGCGATGTTTTGCGGGGATTGCTCTTTCTCAAAAGAGCCTAAATTTTTATCTATGACCGACTCCACTGTTTTTTTGAGGGTATCCAAAGCATCGTTTGCTTTTATTTCTATATTCTTAAAATTAATCGATACTGCCTCCCCTATCGCGGCTTTGACCACTATTTCAAACACTAATGGAGTAAGCGTCTTGCCGATGTCGGAAACGTCATTATATACCCTGTTGATGTTTACGGGTATCTCCCTGGTCAACGCCGGCTCTTGCGTCAGGTCAATATAGTTCACGCGGCCTATTGAGATGGCAAGTGTCTGAATATGAAGCGCCAAGGCTTTTTTGCCACCTTCTGTTTTCCCGGGACCTTTCCCAAGACCGCCTGAAGTATCTCCTGTTGACGTAGCCGATGATCCGTCTTGCGATGACGCGGCTACCTTTTTAAACGCTTCTATGTTGAAGAGTGCGAGATTTGTAGTGTGTCCTTGTCGTACGATATTCGCTTCGTCAATGATAACTTCCAGTTTTTTAACCTCAAGGCGCCTCTTGAATATCGCGACCGGTTCAATAAGCACGAAGATCTTCGGTATTTTCGAAAACGTAGTCTTCTCAAACGGCTGAGGGCTCCCCACGGCAACATCCTCTAATAATAAACTCCCCGCAAAAGGGTCAAAACGTATGGCACGCACGTCAATTGCGGCATTGATGGTATCGCTTAAATTGCCCTCAATAAAGTTTCGTATAAGGGCTTCTTTGAACACAAACGCGAAAACACTGCCTATTACCACGCATAATACCACGATCAAGACGATCATCTTGAACAGTTTGAATATCATGGCTATACGATTATCTCCTTTAGCTTTTCTATATTATCTATCACAAAATCGGGTTTTGCGTCAAGGATCTCGCTCACCTTGCCTATGCCGTAGGTCACGGCGCAGCTTTTCACGCGGGCGTTTTTTGCGGTAAGTATGTCTATGCTCATGTCCCCCACTAATATAGTCTCATGAGGCGCGGCTTTGCAATGCTCTAAGATACGATGTATTCCGCCGGGAGCGGGTTTCCGGTGGTCCTGATTATCACCGTCTACTATATATTGAAAGTAATTTTTTATGCGGAAGCGCTTCAGCACTTTGGTGACGAGGTTGCCCGGCTTATTGGTCGCTATGGCAAGCGACTTACCGCTGAAATGTTCGAGCACATGCTTGACCCCCGGATATAACCGCGTATGGTCTACCACATGCTTGCCGTAATAGTCCTTAAAACAATTGAGCACGGCGTCATAAAGGCTGCCCTTTTCCACTCCCGTGGCATCCTTGATCAGTTCGCGTACCCCCTTGCCGATATAATTTTTCAGTTGATCGTAGGTCTTCGATTTTAGGTTAAAGCGACCCAGGCAGTACTTCAGGGACATGACGATATCCTTCTCGGAATCGATGAGGGTCCCGTCAAGGTCAAAAATG
>CAYOMI010000195.1:0-3224 GCA_964405005.1 uncultured Planctomycetales bacterium
AAGAAGTACTAATAGATAATGTTGATTATGGTTTTAATATAACTATCAGGGATCCTTATGAAGATAAGATAGTAAATGTTGTTAGAGCAGACAGAACCTACCAAGTCGATATAGTCACGGAAAAAACCGCCGGCTACGATCCAGAATATAAAATCAAGATAAATAGTTTGACCTTCAAACTAAGAAGTACAAATATTTTGGTATATTCCGCATCAGAATACCTATATCCTTCATCTACCTGGACAGGATACTTTATAATTGATGGTGAGGAGTTTAGGAATATAGCAAATTCAACAGCCATATTCTCCATAGATGCAGTCGATTCGCATTATATAGACAGCACCAAGATAAATTCCGGAAAAACTTTCTATGTCGATACTAAGAAACCAGAACAGCCAAGATTCGATCCTAATTTAGATAAATATGCAGACCTGGATTATCCACTCTACAAATATGACAACCTTTATTATACAAATGATATGCTGCTTTTTGTAACAGCCAATTACTCAGAGAAGAAAACCAACGTAAGTTTTGTATTGGAAAATGTAAACAAAATTATTCCTCCTTATAGATATTATGAAATGGATTACAATCAGGAAAACAACGGGAATGTATTGGACTATGGTGTCAAAACGGTATATAGCGGCGCAGATGAAGGAGCAGCAGAGGTTTATATAAGCGGTGATGCAGGACCTTTACTTGAGAATAACTATGTTAGTTTCATTGGTTATAATAGGGAAGCATATGGGCATTATAAGGAGCTTTATAAGATAGATTCTGCAGAAAAGATATTGGCCGGTTCTGATATAGTTTCAACAAAATTAACCATATCTCCTGTTCTAGAAAAGGCAATTCCTCAGGGAGCATACGCGCTCTTCTACAACAAGAACCATACCTCAAGCTGGGCAGGTTCTAACTTGCTTATATTGTATATTGGACAAAACAATTTAAGTGTAGAGGTAAGTGATGAAGCAGGAAATGTAAATAAGGAGCAGGCAGGTCTCTATTTGGACTATAGTGCGCCTATGGTTATTGATTCGTCCTTGTCACCGCAGGAATATTTCACAACAAACAACAACAGAAGCAATATTTCTTTAATGATAGTAGATATAGGTTCAGGACTTGATCCAGATTCAATAAATTTCACAATAAAGGCGCTGGACACGAATACCACCTATAATTCCTATATACTAAGAACCTATAAGTGTGATGTTAATTATAATGAAGATGCGGAGGGAGTACTTCTATGTAATAAAATAACCTTTGTTCCGACCTATGATTTAGAGAACAGCATATACGAAGTAACTGTTAGTGCTTATGATTTGGCTCATAATACAGTAGAAAAAATATGGTATTTCTATATCGAGGCAGGATCTCCGAACAGGCCGGACTTTAGATTAAAGGAAGCTTTACCCATCAATCCAGATCCGGATGACATATGGTATATTAACAGAACTCCTGAATTTACATTAGAATTTTCAGACCCAGAGCCAGTAAATCTTTTGCTGGCATGGTTGTACAATGAAAGCGGAGATTATGATATGTCTGCTATAACCTGCGTACAGAGCGATAATTTCTTTGATTGTGCTTTCAATAAAGATTTATCAGAGCAAGATTATTATATCGGCATCATAGCCAACAAGAACTTAAGCGATGGAAACAAAAGTCCTGAGGGAAGATGGTCATTCTACTTTACAATAGACCAGACCAAGCCCGACTTTGAGCTTTACTATGATAATATCACTAACCCAAATGTTGACATACCCTTCTATGGATCAATAACCAACGAGAAGAACCATAATCTTCTAGGGTATTTCTTATTAGACGGACAACCAGAAGATATGATTTATAGTGATTTGCCGGGAGAAGGAAGAAAGTTTACAATAAGCGATGAATATAACTGGGATTTGAAAGGAACCCAGAACTATGATTTCAGTATTATTATCAGAGTTATGGACTATGCGGGCAATGCCGGTGAAAAAGAATATTGGCTAAGGGTAGATAACGAAACACCGCAGATTTATCTGACGGATATAAAAGCCCTGCCAATCTTCATAAAGAAATCACCGGCCTTCTCGACTTATACATATGACCCGGATGTTATATTGGCAGCAGAATACGCAAATATAACTGGAACTATTACAGAAGGAAGCAAAGGTTATGATATTTCCGAATTTTATATAATGGATATTGAAGGCAGACATACTCCTTTGATAAGGTCACCTAATGTAGAGGACCTAGATATAATAGGAAAGATGAGCGGGGCCTTTATCGATGCTTTGTTTAAGGCCAATCTTTTAATACCAGGGGAAAGAGGGGAAGAGACTTTGAATAACTTGAATTTCCTTGTTGTCGATCAGGCAGACAATTTGCTAAACACTTATCTTGGAGTTCTCAAGGACTTAAAGCCACCACAACTACTTAATATAACCGTCTCTTAATTATCATGAAAAAGACAACACCTATCTTCATTTTTTTATTAATAATACTGGCTTCATCAGCTCATGCAATAATAAAAATAGGCAATTCCAAGCCCGATATAACAGTCGAGTATAACGAAACCGTAAAGATTATAGATTATACCCTAAGCCAGAATCTTTTCGGAACAACCTACACCTATCCGCTCAATTATACAACCTCTAACAATAAAACTTTTGTTTTTACGCCTGTTCATCATTTGAGCGACGGAATTTATTATTTCTCTGTTACCGCCGAAGATTTAGTTGAAAACAGAATAACACATGAATATTCATTTGAAATAGACGCGACAAACCTAACTATTCTGCTGGTTAATCCAAAATATGGCGTATCGCCAGTTTCTATCTTTGATTTAACGGTTCAGACAGATAAAAAATCCTTATTATGCAAATATACCAATGACGGTTTTAATTACCCTTTTGCATCAGTAACTAATCCAGATTTCTTCTTTGCTACTTCTGATAATACCTTACATATAATTTCAAGTTTTGACAAGCTTCAGGGTAGCCAGGAGGGGACTATATATACCATTTATGTAAAGTGCAATACTACAAACGGGATAATAAATGAAAATGAGCCTGCTGTTTTTCATCTCAGCGTTGATTCATCTGTTCCGAAAATAGAGAAAAAATATGCTGTTCCGTCTGAAATAATAGCCCCTCCTAATGAAACTATACTATATGTACAGACAGATGATGCTACAATATGCAAATATTCGAAGAATACCCAGATTTTTTCTCAAATGG
>CAYOMI010000196.1:0-3218 GCA_964405005.1 uncultured Planctomycetales bacterium
AGATACGGGAGCGCGCCCAAGCGCGCGGTGCCTATAAATCTTTCTTCTTGCAACCATGAATTGTATTTGGTAAGATTAAAGCAATGGTTCGTTGATCTTTAAGGTGAGGAGCCATTTTGTGAAACGCCTTTCAAGTAATGTTGGAGGGCGTTTCTATTTATGGCGGAGAGTGTCTGAGTCCTGGCGGGGGTTGAAAATAGTTTACTATTATTTAAGCGCCCTTAGTAGTATACTTTAAGCTTATAGGGTATCCTTTGTAGGATGGCGCTGGGCATAAGACATAGCTTAGGACGTGGGGAGCGCGCGTATTTAAAAGAACAGGAGGATGCTATGGGAAAACCTACGGTCGCTTTTATGATCCGCGTGGTAGGTATTATAAATATAATGATAGGCGCATTTGTCGAGCTCTTTCTTCTTACCGTAGGCTTAGTTACGGCGCTGTATGCATGTAGCTTGAACAAGACTCCATTGTTGTTGGTTCCCCTTACCCTCATGATCGCGCTTGGGGTATTGTTTATACTTGGGGGCATCGGAATCATCCGCAAGCGGACGCGCAGCCGCACCTACCTTACTATAGTGTGGGGGTTCTCTATTTTGTTTATGGCTATGTATATTTTTGGACAACTCAGGACTGGCTTTTCAAAGTACGGAATCGGCTCTGAGGCTTTTGACATCTGGTCATGGCTGGGGGGTATTATATTTTGGTCCGTCGTGGCTGTCTTAGGCATCCTGCAAATTCGTTTTGTCAATAACAGCGAAGTCAAGAAACTGTTTATATGATAATAATTAAGCTCTTGGGATAATTCGTCTATGGCGGTGAGTTTGACTTATTAACCCTCTGTGCTACAATATGTAGTAAGGTACAAATTTATGAAAAGAATCCCGATTAAAATTTTAAGTTTGTTATTTTTATCCCTTCCGTCCTCTATCTATGCCGAAACTATTGTTTTGAAATCAGGTAAAACAATAGAAGGTAAGATAATTCAAAAAATAGATAACCGAATTAAAATAGATGCTGGCGGAATGCTAATGGGATATTATCTTGATGAGATTGAAACAATTAATGGCAAAAGAGTTGAGGTTTATAACTTAAATGCGAATGTTCAGGAAGAGAAAAAAGATAAATCCGCTTCACAGGAAGCATCTGATCAGGGCGTAGCCTATCTTGATAGACAAAGGTATGACGAGGCAATAGCCGAATTTAACAAAGCCATAGAAATTGACCCTGATTTTGCTGACGCTTACTATAACAGAGGGATTGCTAATTCTAAAAAGGGTAACCTCAACCAGTCCATTTCTGATTACACTAAGGCAATACAGATTAATCCCAACGACCCGGACTTTTATTATAACCGGGGGCTCGTTTATCATAAGAAAAATGACTTTGACCAGGCCATTTCTGACTATACTAAGACAATTCAAATCAGCCCTAATGCCAACGCGTATTATAACCGAGCGCTTGATTACTCTTTAAAAAAAGAATATGGCTATGCCTGGGATGATGTGCATAAGGCAGAGGCATTGGGATATAAAGTTAATACTAACTTTTTAGAAGAACTTAAAAAAGCCTCGGGAAGGCAAAAATAGCGCCTTCTTTTAAGCATAGCCAGTTGCGGAATGCGAGGGGTTTTATTTGGGGTAGAATGAATATCGAGGAGAAAGTATTAACATGCCAGATAATAAACAGAAAAACACTAAATCTCAGGCTGCAGATGCGTCCAGGGACTTGGTTATAATTGGCGTCATTTCCGTAGTTATATTTATCCTCTCGTATTTTTTCGATATATTTGTTTTTATTGTAAGATTCCTTGAGAAATATCCTAAAAAGATAATCTATATTGATGAAGTCGTTACAATACTCTTAACCTTAAGTATAGCTTTTGCCATTTTTGCGTGGCGCAGATGGCTGGAGTTAAAGAAGGAAACCGCTGAACGTATAAGATTACAAGAAGAGCTTACCAGGATTGCCGACATAAAGGCGGAGACGGAACGGATTATCAGCAAGCAGCTTCATAGTGAGCTCGAACATCGTAAACACTTAGAGTCGCCGAAGAGCCCAAAAGTTAAGAGGTAGTTGGTAATAATCTTCATCGGTAACGGTTGTAGCAACACAAGTCACCGCAGCGCCGGTACATATTGACGGATTTTCTTTAGGTCTCTTTAGCCAATTCGTGCGGATATCCGGGCTTAAGATGCATAACCCTAAAAGATTTCCGAGAAGCTAAAGTAAATCAAGCCTACAGTCTCTTTAATAAATCTCCAGCCACTTTCTTACCGGATAAAAGCATCCCGCCGAAAATCGGCCCCATTCTTGGTCCGCCAAATACAGCATTGGCAGACATCCCGCAAACATACAGCCCAGGGCAAACCTCCCTGGAATTCTTAACAGTTGTTTCTTCCGCAACCTCGGCCCACATGGAACCCTCACCTACAATTTTACCTGTTTTCGTCCGTAACCTTATATTTGATTTCCGTTCTGCTATATGGACGACTTCTGCTGCGTGGCCAGTGGCATCAACTGTATATTTTGCCCTCATTGTGATCGGGTCTACGTGAAGTTTGGCCATTTCAACCGCAGTCCAATTCAGCACCAACCCGCACACGCGGCTGCCTCTTATCAGGATATCTTCTGCGCTGATTAGATTAAAAATCTTTATTCCTGCCTTGACTGTTTTTGAGCATAAGGTAGAAACACATTCAACCGCATCAGCCAGGTAGTAACCATTTTCATATACCCTTACATTTACGCTAAAATCATCCAGGATTTTTCTGGCTTTCTCCTGTACTACTATTTCATTGAACATGATCCCGCCGCCCCACATGCCTCCGCCCACAGACAGCTTCCTTTCAAAGATAGCAACTTTTTTCTTTCCCTTAGCCAAATAGTATGCGCAGCACATACCTGCGGGGCCCGCACCGACGATAGCGACATCCACGTCTAAATACTCAATAAGTTTGTCGTTATAAGATTTTATGATCGCCCGCGAAATCTTTATTTCGTCTAATTTCATAACGGCCTCCTTTTTTGTTAGCACGCCCAACCATACCGCAGTGGCGGGTATGCGCTTACTGCGCAACAAAAAACCCTTATGCCTGGAGCATAAGGGTATATTTTTTTATCCTTCCCTACGCTGGCATTATCCAGTTCAGGTTCCTCGGGTAATCTGCTCGTTTGCAGAACTCTCAGGCCGTTGTACGACCTCCCCATAAGTTACATC
>CAYOMI010000197.1:0-3216 GCA_964405005.1 uncultured Planctomycetales bacterium
ATTGTAGGCGGATAAAAAGAAAGAGGATTACGTGACGACAAGAAAAAACAGAAAAGAAAATTTGAGGATGGAGAGAAAAGCGCATAATTATGGAAAGGCAATTATTCTGCTCATCCGCTATCAGAAATTTAGAACCGCAATTTTAACTCTGCTGTGATTGCTTTGGGCTTAGATTTCTCTCAAAACCTTTTGCCCTGTATTCAATTTTATGGTAATGAATTAAACCTTAAGTATCAACATAGCCAAGCGTTATATCAGCCATTTTGATTTCGCAGTCTAATGTTCCCGCGTCAAAACTTTTTAACTGATTTCGTAGTTCCTCAACCCAATCATTAACTTTCATATTCATACCCCCAAGCACTTAAAGTTAGCGGCGGGCGGTATGCCTCGAGGCGCCTTTTTCAAGTTCCCTCTCGAAGGCTACCGCACGCCCATCCCAAACAAAACCTACCAAACCACCAAAAATAAAACCCCCAAAAGAGAGGGCGGGGCGATTTAGGGTAATTAAACATAGTTTACGCTGGGATTTGCACACGTCCTTTGTCCTCTGGGTAATTCTTGAAGTATTTGGCTATTCTTGCGCAAGACGAGCAAACCTCGGAAGCATTGCAAATCTCACAGAACGGAAGTACTCCTTGAATATTTAATCCTGCTGTCTGCTTGCAACTTTTGCATTTAAAGTCCTCACACGTCTGACAAGCAAGATACGGCATACCTATGTGGGGGCAATTTTCGCAATCCGCTGTTTGACAACTCTCACAAGGATTCTCTTCTTCTTCAAAAGTTGGATGAGCTTCAAAAGCCAATTCCCGGGTTTTCTCGTTTATCTTTGAAAGGTCTATTTCCGGTAAGTCAACCAGCTGGAGCTGAATCTTTACATAGCCAAAGCCGTTACAGGGAAGCTTTACCCTCTTTGTGGCGACACTGCCTTTAGCGTTGGCGATTACGATGCTGTAAGTGTAAAGATTACGCGCATGGGCGTCATCTTGCGAAGAATGGAATGCTCCCATATCGTGGTGCGAATGGATTATCCCGTCGCCTCCCAATTCTTCTTTAAATTCGCAATCGACAGAGCCAACTTCCTGCTTCGGAATCTTAAAGCTGGTTATGGTATTATCTTTTACCCAGAACACAGCTCCCCACTCTTTGTCGCCCATGCGTTGGCTGATATACTGCCACTGGCTCCAGATACTCCAGGGGATATTGAGAGTTTCTTTGTGGTCGTGGTCGCTGCAAAAGCCGCACTCGCCGTAATTTTTTATCTTTACATCTAAAATATTGCTTTTCTTAATAGAATTCTCTTCTAAGGTAAACATCTTATTTCCCTCCTTTTGCTTTTGCCCATTTTCTAATGGCTTCTAATAGCTTTGGGTCAGTAATCTCTCCCGCCTCAATCTCCCCGATTATCCGGTCATACTCCTCATTCTTTGCTTTTTCTTTTATATCTTCTATGTCGTCATCGCTGTAATGCTCTTCGCAATCAGGGCAGTATCCGTAATCGGAACCATCGGGATCAATCCGGTTACAGTCCTCGCAGTATCCGTAACCATCCGGCATATGGTCTTCGATGTTATCCAGAATGTTATCCTCTCCTTCGAGTCTTGCATCGTCTAATATTTTCCGGCAGATGTGGGAAGAATGTTGGATATGCAGTTTTCCCAGATCATCCATTAGACAGAGCTCCTTGTAAGTACGTGAGGCAACGCCAGCTGCCGCGGCAAATACCGCAGGAATCACCCAGGAAGGAGTAACTGTATAACCGCGCTCTTCATCTGCGTCTTTTAAGGAAAGTGGGAATGTTTTTGAGACATTCAGGATTGTGCCGTCATAGCCGATTCTCTGGTAGGCAAGCTCGTTCTTTTTGCAGTAAGCGCAGATAATCTGCTGGCTTTTTAGGTTATCCGTGCAGCAGAATATGTCTCCTCTTAAAATTTGGCAGTCTATGGGCTTTTCAATACGCATATCCTGAATCTCTATCCTTATTTCTTTCCTTATGCCGGATATGAGTTCTTTTAGGGCTTCTGCCTTCTTCTTGCCTACAGAGCTTTCCTGTAAAAGCAGCCTGTTCAAGTTGGATACCTCAACTATGTCGGAATCAAGTAAGATTAATTCTTTGACTCCTGACATGGCCAGAAGCAGAGCTGTCCAGAAGCCCGTTCCGCCGCAGCCTACTACTGAGGCGACTTCGGGTATTTCTAGGCCTTCTATTAATCTCTGTCGTTCATAAATAGCTTCTTGTGGCATAGTTTTATCCTCCTTCAAATAATCGGCTCAATCAGATTTTGATTAAGCAGTTTTTCAAACTTTTTCTTTGCGTCTTCCTCTTTGTTTGAAAGTATTGTTTTAAGGCCTGAGAAACTTTCCGGCAGGATTACGGTCCCTAAGGATTCAAGGTTGATTACCCGAAATGATTTGACTATCTTTAAGCAGGCTTCTTTTAAAAGCCCTAAAGATTCGGGGTTAAGGTATTGAATTTCACCGGTACAGATGGTATGCCCCTTATCGCTCATACCCAGATAGTGAAAGCCCATCTCCGGCTCTGAGACAAATGCAATAAAGCAGCCCCCTTGGTCGTATATGCCGTAAATCTTAAAAGGATAGTATCTGATAGGCGTCTTTAAAGAATAGGTCTTATGGCCATAGTAGACTCTATCTACGAGCAATAGGCCGGAATAACCCTCAATAAGCATATCGTCTTCCTTGATTACACAGTTGTAACCGCCGGTAAAAGGAACCGTAAAGATACCCTCTTTTAAGCCTTCCGTAAACTCCCGCCAAGAGGCGTCAATCTTTTCAATTAGCGTTGATTTTTTCTTTGCTTTGACGATTAATTCAGTATCTATCATTTTTTAAGCTCCTTTTAAGCTTTAAGAGAGGGAGAAAAGAATCTCTCCCTCTCTTTTGGCTTTTTCTGCTTTAGCAGCCTGCTTTAACGTATCTTTCAACTTCGATGTCATGGCCGTCAAAAGTCGCTGGCAAGTCATCGGTTGAGGTAACTTCTTCTCCATCAACCAGGATGGTAAAGGAGTCAATGCCTTTTTCCTTAAGGATCCTTGTTAAGGTATCCTTTACAGAATCGGAAGTTTTAACCTCTACCTCTTCCCCTGCGACCTTAATTTTTGTCTTTCCGTTCTCTAGTTCGTTTAAGTTCATTTTATCTTTCCTTTCCCCCGTATAGCCGATAGGACAGCTTTAAAATTTTTAAATTCTTTAAGC
>CAYOMI010000198.1:0-3213 GCA_964405005.1 uncultured Planctomycetales bacterium
ATTTTTATCTGATAATCAGGAAGAATTTTACCTACAGAGCCTCGCTTGGAAATAGCCTGTGACATGTTAATAAAGGGTAAGCCTACTTCAATAATTCCATAGGCCTCGCTGAGTTCAAAACCAAATTTAGCGCGAAACATCTTGGCTATCTCAAGGGGTAGCTTAACAGCAGTAGATACTGCAATACGTACCTTTACGAAAACCTCCCGAGGAACAGTCTCTAGCCTCGTAAGTAAGTTATAGTGGAACGGTGAAGCATAGATGAGGGTTGGCCTATGCTTTTTAAGCGTTATAAGCAAACCTTCAGGAAAAACGCTCCCTGCCAAAACAATCGTTGCGCCGCGACGCAGAAACAAAAGAACGGTAACTACAAAATGGAAACTCATAGAAAGTAACCAGAGGACGGTATCATCGCCCGTTACCTGCAGGCCCCTATCCGCTGCATCGGTTCTTTCGATTATTGCTTCGTGAGAGATAATAACACCCTTATGCGCTCCAGTAGTCCCTGACGAAAACCGAATAAAAGCTGGGTTCAGGCTAAAAAACTCTCGCGGCGGATTGCCAGCCGATGGCCGCCGGAATAAAGAGAATTCTTTATGCAAACCACAATCAATTTTAAGATGTTCAGCCCTAGAAGAAAAGTAGCCCCCTCTTTCAAAAATCAGAAAATTAATTTTCGTCTCTTTTAATAGTTTCTCTATCTCTTCCCTGGACGAACCGAAAGGAACAGGAACAATTACCGCAGATAATTTAAGAACCGCTAAACTTAAAATTACATAATCAATACTATCCTCGCATAGCAAGGCTACGCACTTACCCTTCTTGATGGCGAGATTATTTAACTCTTCACTGGCTTCGCTGACTCTGGCGAATAACTCGGCATACGTAATCCTACGTTCCCTATCGATGACAGCCAGTTTATCAGCGTACCCCTTTGCCTCTGATTGTATAACCTTAATGATATTCTTCATTTTGTTTCCGGAAGGTAATCACGATAGATCAACTGCAAGGCAATAATATACCTGGTCCCGCGGTAGATCGCCCGGATTATATCGCGTAAGGGAATCCTTACCTTATTTATCCTGAGAGGATTATTGCGCAGGGCAAGTTGGGTCAGACGGCTGAAATGCTGATAAAATCTCCTCAAAGGTAGCCTCGTCGGCAATATTGAATGCATGCAGTCATAGAACCGGTACGGGTCGCAAATGAACTCGTGCGTATGCTTTTGCCAGAACGGCGTTGCGGGTGAAGGAGAAAGCACTGTAAATGTTACCTCTGCCGGACAAATATTCAGTACCTCTTTTTCCAAGCGCCGAAAGTCTTCAACGCTAAAATCCGGATGCACAATAAAAGCAGCGTGAAGAGTTATCCCGATATTGCGTAAAATATCGATTGCCTTTCGATTTATTTCTGGCGGAAGACGCTTATTATACTCCGTAAGCCTCGATTCATCCATGGACTCTAATCCGACATAAAGAGTATCCAACCCTGCTTCCTTCCAAAGCTGAAATACTTCGGGATGGCGAACAATGGTATCACTGCGCGCCCAGCTGGTATACCTTTTCTTTATTCCACGCTCAAGCAATAATTCAGCGATGCGCCTTGTTCGTTCTACATTGAGGAACATTTCATCATCAACAAAATAGATGTAATCTTCTTTAATTCCGGCTATCTCCTCAACTACATCCTCAGGAATACGCTCTAGATATTTTCCACGCATAAGGTGTGGGATGACGCAGAAAGAACAAGAAAAAGCACAACCTATAGATGTCCTAAGGGATGCTATCTGCGGGAACATCGTCTTAAGCTTACCTGCATCACTAGAAGTCCAGACGGAAAAATAACGTGAACGTTCCACCAGTTCCCGGCGCGGTAAAGGGATTTCTTCAGGCTTAGGATATATCGGCGGGGAAAGGGCGCTCTTTTTTAGAAACTCCGGGTCTTGTGGTGAAAGAGCATAATCATTAAAAAATAAAGGCTCTCTATTTTTAAACCTATGCACTATCTCGCCTAAAACTTTTCCTCCTTCCCCCCTTACGATAATATCAATATCCTTTATGGCGAAATCACGCGGCAGGAGCGTAGCATGTATTCCGCCAACCACAGTAATAATGTCTGGGTTGACCTCTTTAGTTATCTTAGTGAGGAGTTTTACTACTTCCACATTAGAACTATAACCACCAAAACCAACTATATCAGGCAACCATTCCCTTAACGTTTTACGGAATACTTTCAGGGGTTCTTTTTCAAGGCTTAAGTCAAAGATCTTTATCTCATTATCTACCGGAACTCCTCCAGCAACAATCTCCAGCTCTAACGGCTCAAGATGTAAAAAACCCTCTTGTAATCTACGCGCAACTAAAAGTTCTGTGTATGGCTTAATTAATAAGATGCGCATAATTTTACTGCGGCAATTCCGGCTTGTTCTCCTAAAGAAATACACGTCCCTGCAACCCTAGTTGAGCCGAGCGCTTCAGGGGTTACCGATATACAACGGCCAACTGCCAATAGATTCTTTATATTCTTTGATTTCAGGCAGCGTAAGGGTATTTCATAATATTGGTCCTGATTCAGGTACTTATATTGAGGGCCTTTTTTCTTATCCCATAACTCTATTGGCCAAGAATTCTTTATCAACCCATCCTTAAATTTTTTACCATGTAAGACATCGCTGGCAGTTAAAGTATATTCTCCCCGCAAACAGATGCCCTCCCGCTCTACTGTGTAGGGAGAGAATTCAACAATATATGCGTCTTTAAATTCTGGTAAAACTTTACGTAAGTACTGGAAAATCTTAAAAACTTTTTTTCTTATTCCGGCTATATCAACTCTTGCAATGATACTTAGCCTGATTACGCCTTCATCGCGATTTTCAAGCGGAGTAAAAGTAGCGAATTTTATATAATATGGCACTTTTATTGACAAGGATTCATTTATATCTTTTAAGCCTTTTAACCGAAAACTAAAACCAGCCATCTGGCGCCTGTTGAGAGGAGAAATACGGTATTTTGCTCCACTTAATTTAATAACAGCGCCTTCTCCACTAGCATCAATCACTACGTTAGGCTTAATAGTAACGACTCTCTTCTTGTCTTTTGCCTGCACCGCAATTATCCGCCCCTTGTCTTTTTGTACAGAGTAGACTCGATTCTCCAAGATCACTTTAAGATTCTCTTTATTTCTTATGAGCGAGTGAAGGGCTTGAGCTAAATC
>CAYOMI010000199.1:0-3202 GCA_964405005.1 uncultured Planctomycetales bacterium
ATTAAGGGTAGGCTCTATACCTTTGCCGCGGCTTCTTTAGAGCGGCGCTCAGCACAGACAGCCATTTATGAAATACTGGATGTTTTGGTAAGAATCATTGCACCTATTTTAGTTTTTACTGCAGAAGAGATTTGGCAGAATATGCCTAAAAGAATAAAAAATAATACTATAAATAGCGTCCATCTTTTAGAATGGCCCAAGAAGAATCTTTTATTCGACGAGGAAGATTTGACAGTCAAAATACAGGATGTTGTTAAGGACCTTGAGGTTGTTATAGAGTTAATTCCCGAAGTTGCCAAGGCCTTAGAAGAAAGCCGCGGTAGAGGCGAAATAGGAAGTTCCTTTGACGCGCAAATAATTCTATTGACAAAAGACCAATTTCGTTATAAATATTTAGAAAGTTTAAAGGATGATCTTCCAGAGATATTTAAGGTCTCTCAGGTTGTAATCGAGAGAAAAGATAGCATAGATTCTAATCTTACAAGCAAGAAATATCCTGACCTGGCGATTATTGTAAAACGCTCTGATGGTCAGAAATGCCTGCGTTGCTGGAATTTTAGTACTACGGTGGGTAAATCATCACGTCATCCGTTAATCTGCAAAAGATGCGAAGATGCATTAGAAGAGCGGGAGAAAAATTGAAGAAAAAATTTAATAAAAAAGAATTGCAGGAATTTAAGAAGATTCTCCTAAGAAAAAAAGAGGAAATTCTTGACGGGATAAAACACATATACGATGATAATTTAAAAAAATCTCAGAAAGAAGCCGCGGGAGATATATCAGGATACACCTATCATATGGCGGATGTGGCCACTGATACCTATGACCGGGAGTTCTCTTTAGGTCTAGCCTCTAACGAGATGAAAATATTATATGAGCTCGATGACGCCTTAAAAAAGATAGAGGAAGGTACATTCGGTATATGTGAAGACTGTAAAGGTCTTATTACAAAAAATAGGCTAAAGGCAGTACCCTCTGCGCGTCTGTGCGTTAAATGCCAGGAGAGGGAAGAAAAGAAATAGAATCACCCCTGCTTAGGTGATGATTTTTATCTTTGTACTCGTTATCCTTTCTTTAGACCAACTCACGAAATTCCTTGCCCTTAAAAATTTATCATTGGGACAGAGCATTCCTATTATTAAAGGAGTATTTCATTTATCCTTAGTCAAAAACCTTGGCGCTGCCTTCGGCATATTAAAAAATCAAATAATACTACTTATACTAACTGCTTTGATTGCCATAGTGATGATATTTTTTAGTTTAAGAAGAAATAAAAGGTTATCTTTTTATAGTATTTCGTTGGGTCTTATTTTAGCAGGAGCTTTAGGCAATCTGATTGACCGTTTATTTTTTGGATACGTCATTGATTTTTTAGATTTTCGTATCTGGCCTGTGTTTAATGTTGCCGACAGTGCAGTTACTATTGGAGTGATATTGTTAGGATGGTCAATATTAAAATCCAAAGATTAAAATTTGAAGTTATGAGTTATAAGTTATGAGTGAGAAGTTTAGTTTTTAACTTATAACTTATCACTTGTAACTTCGAACTTCAGTTTATGTATCCTATCATCTGTAAAATCGGTCCCTTTAGCGTTTATTCCTACGGTTTAATGCTGGTTATAGCTTTTCTGGTGAGCTCTTGGCTTGCTTGCAAAGAGGCAAAGAGACAGGGCTTTGTTGCCAATATAATTTTTAATTTTGCCTTTATAGTTTTTATTTTTGGTATTATTGGAGCCAGGCTTCTGTATATTCTGCAAAACCTGTCTTACTACATAAAAGATCCTTTAGAGATAATCATGCTGCAACACGGAGGGCTTTGTTGGTACGGTAGCGTAATAGCAGGAATAATTTCCGGTATTATTTATTTAAGAAAGAAAAAAGTAGCGATATTTAAGACAGTGGATTTAATTGCGCCATATGTCGCTTTGGCTCAAGCGATAGGTAGGATTGGTTGTTTATTAAATGGTTGCTGTTATGGCAGGGTTTCGCAATGGGGGTTGTATTTTAAGATACATAATTCTGTTCTTATTCCTGCGCAACTCTATTCATCAATGGCGCTAATTTTAATTTTTATTTTTTTAAGAACTTTACAAACCAAACCTCATAAGGAAGGCCAAGTTTTTTTCTGTTACCTTTTACTCTATTCAATCAAAAGATTCTTCCTGGAATTCTTTCGCGCGGATAACCAGATAATCCTATTTAATTTGACTTTATTTCAGATTATAAGCCTGGCAATGTTGGCCATAGCAGCAATAGGTCTCGTGTTTATAAAAAATAAAAAAGCCTAATGCAGGAATTTAAGATTAAAATTCTACCAGATTCCGCCGGAAGACGTCTCGATTTATTCTTGGTTGATTTTTTTAAAGGTCAAAAGATGGGTTTTTCGCGCAACTTCATTCAGGATTTAATTGAAAGCGGCGGCGTGACTAAAGAAAGTATTAGGTTAAAGCCACACTATAAAGTCAAACAGGGGGAGGAATTGAAGATTTACATCCCTCACAGGAAATCTGCTGCTTTAGAGCCAGAAAAAATAGTCCTGGAGATAATTTATGAGGATGAGGATTTAGCCATAGTTAATAAACCCGCCGGCCTCGTAGTTCATCCTGGCGCAGGAAATTCCCAACATACCTTAGTAAACGCGCTTTTATATCACTTTAAACAACTATCCAATATTAATCCAGAAAGACCGGGAATCGTGCATAGATTGGATAAAGATACCTCGGGTTTACTGGTGATTGCTAAGAATAATGCTAGCCACCTTAATCTTGTTAAACAATTTGCAGAACACAGCATAAAACGTAAGTACATTGCACTTGTAAAAGGAAAGATGGAGTTTGACGAAAATGTAATCGAGCTGCCAATTGGCAGGCATCCGCGCAAAAGAAAGGATATGGCAGTAAGTTTTAGGCAAGATACAAAATACGCCAAGACTTATTACCGTACGCTTAAACGCACAGAGGAATTCAGTCTGTTGGAGCTGGAGCCGTTTACTGGAAGGACACACCAGATTAGAGTGCATTTAGCTTTTCTAGGACATCCTGTCTTGGGCGATGCTAAATATGGTAAAAATACACAATTTAGCCGATTAGCTCTGCACGCTAAATATATCGGCTTTATTCATCCGCGCACAGGAAAATTTGTAGAATTCTCTTGTGATGCGCCTGCAGAGTTTTTACATTAAGGGGAATAAAACCTGTCTCTT
>CAYOMI010000200.1:0-3190 GCA_964405005.1 uncultured Planctomycetales bacterium
CCATCAAGGATAATGCTCAGATTAATTATTTACGCAATGTTTTACGAATGAAGCCCAAAGATAAATTTATTTTATTTGACAGTAAGAAGAATGAGTATGTGGTAAGCATAGGAAACATGACTTCTAGATGTATTACCTGTAAATTGGAGCAAAGAAAAGGGGATAAGCAAAACACAGATATTTCTATTACTATTGCCTGCGCAATTCCTAAGAAGTCGAAGATGGATGATATCATTGATAAACTTACGCAATTGGGAGTGGATAGGATTATACCTCTTCAGACGCAACGTGTTATAGTGAAACTTGATAAAGAAAAGAAAATTTTACGTAAAAAACGCTGGGAAAAAGTTGCTCTTTGCGCAGCTCAGCAGAGCCAAAGAAACAGTATTCCCGTTATTGATGAAGTAAAAAATATACAAGATGTATTAAAAGAGGTCAAGGATTTTGATTTGAAACTTATTCCTACGCTTTTAGGCAAGCGCAAGGCGTTACAGGAAGCGATAAAAAATAAATCTTTCAAAAATATCTTAATTTTTATTGGCCCGGAGGGTGACTTTAGCGAAGAAGAGGTGGGTTTGGCTATAAAGGCTGGTTTTATTCCTGTTTCTTTAGGGCCGTTAGTTTTACGCGTAGAAACCGCAGCTATAGCCATAACCAGCTTCCTTAATTTGCACCGTTTGCCCAGCTAATCTCGCACCGTTTGCCCAGCTAATCTCGCACCGTTTGCTCAGTCAATCGGGCAGCGGGTGCCCGATTAGAAAAAAAGCAGGTTCCCGATTAGCTCGCCACCAGGTGCTAGGTTAATTATGAAGACAGTTAAATTTTGGACTTTGGGCTGTAAGGTAAATCAATACGAAACGCAAAGCATACGCGAACGTTTTCTGGAAAGCGGCTTTCAAGAGATAAATAACGACCAGAGGGCTGATATATACGTAATTAATACCTGCACTGTGACCCAGCGCGCCGATTCAGAATCATTTAATCTGATGCGCCGGGCAAGAAGAGAAAATCCCAAAGCCAAACTTGTTGTTACAGGCTGTCTAACAGAGATGGATGAGGATAAAATTAGAAAATTAAAGAGTAGAAGTATAATAGTAAGAAATAAAGATAAGACAAATATTCTAAAATTTTTATCTTGTCAAAACGAGCCTAATGAGCAGAACGGGCTAAACGAACATAATGAAATAGGCATAACTTATTTTAAAGGTCATACCCGCGCCTTCTTAAAGATTCAAGATGGTTGCGATAATTTCTGTTCTTACTGTAAAGTGCCACTGGTAAGAGGGAGGTCTCGAAGTAGGCCTTTAAATGAAATTGTTGAAGAGGCAAAAAGATTAACAGAAAATGGTTATAAGGAGATAGTTCTCACCGGCGTATGTTTGGGTGCTTATGGTCGGGACTTACCTTCTCAAATAAATCTTGTTGATGTGATTGAGTCAATAGAGAAAATAAATGGAATATTACGCATAAGACTTAGTTCTATAGAAGCAGGCGATATCAACGATGAGTTGATTAACAAGATGGTTAATTCGCAAAAACTCTGCCCGCACCTGCATATACCCATCCAGAGCGGCGATAATGAAATATTAGGCAGAATGGACCGCGGATATACCCACGAAAGTTATCTTAACCTTATCCGCAGAATTAAAAAATTTATACCAGAGATTGCCATAACCACGGATATAATGGTGGGTTTCCCCGGTGAAACCGCTAAAAATTTTCAGAACAGTGTAAAATTAGTCAAAGAGATTCAACCATTAAGGGCGCATATCTTTCCTTATTCAAGAAGAGAAGGTACAATTGCCGCCAATTTTAATCACCAATTAAATCCTAAAATTATAAAGGAGAGAATTAACCATCTAAAAATTGTTGCAGAAAATTGCGCGATTGAATACAGAAAGCAATTCTTAAATAAAAATATAGATGTGCTTATAGAGGGTAAGTCTAAAGAAGAGCCAGATTTCTGGGAAGGACATACAGATAATTATATTAAGGTGCGCGTTAAATCGCGCACCTCTCTTTATAACCAATTTGTCCGTTTAAAATTAGAGAAAATTAATAAAGATTATATGTCGGCGGCGTTTTACTCTTGACTTTTTATTCAGGGGTAAGATAATGTAATTTAATATGGATAAGAAAAAAGGTTTTAATTCCCGCGGCGTGGCACTGTTGGTGGTGCTGGGGACAATAATAGTTATCGTTGTTCTTGCAATGGTAGGAATCAGTTTTACTTTAAGCAACTTTTCCCTTGGCTGGCACGTCATCAATTCCATAAAAGCCCTCTCTTTTGCTGAGGCAGGGGTAAGGAGGGCAATGTATAAGATAAAAGTAGCGAACTATACCAATGAAACCTGGAGTTTTATTAACCAGCCAGTTAAAATAAATATAACCGACCTTGGTTCAGATAATTACAATGTCACCTCCGATACTACCCATGGAACTTCAAACAAACAAATAAGAGCAAGGATAAATAACGGCACGACTGTAGAGATATTAGAATGGGAACAACTGAATTAAGGGGCATAACCTTAATAGAGATACTGGTAGCAACTATGCTTATTGCTGTAGCAGTGCTGGGTTTATCGGCTACCTTTATCTGGGTTCAAGGACGAAATGTCTACTTGCAGCGCTACGACCAAGCAATGGATTTTATTAAAGATACTCTGGAGTTTCTTCTTCCTCAAGATTATAACGACACTAATTTAACTGCGGGTAGCCATACCGCAGAGTCCTTTTTGGCTCTTCCTGACTGTGACCTCAAAAATAAGTTTGCTGCTGTCAGGGCCTATAATGTAACCAATATTACCGAAGGAAAACAGATTGGTGTTAATATAACCTGGACAGAGGAAGGCCAGGCCAAGCAAGAAGATCTCTTTGGTTTAGTCATTCAGAAATGAACCCTAAAAAATCCCTCACCCTTATTGAGTTAATCTTAGGTGTGGCGCTTATGGTAGTGGTAATGCTAGCCATAAGCGCAGTGCACACTGCCTTTACCAAGTTTGCCTTAAAAGACATCTACGCTGCCTTACTTTACCAGAAGACCAGCTTTGCCATGGAGCATATCTTAAAAGAGGCAAGAAGAGGAAGTTACATCGAAATTGACCCTACTACTCCTACCTCCCTGAAGATAGCCAAGAAGGACTACCAGACCAGCACTACCACTATCCAGGAATACTACCTGGACTCAAGC
>CAYOMI010000201.1:0-3165 GCA_964405005.1 uncultured Planctomycetales bacterium
GTGAGTTTTTGCGATGTAGGATTGCCTTTTTTAGAATTTGCTCACAGAGGTTATTGTCAAGGGGTGCTTTGGGTATTCTCAGAAACATTGTCATTGCCTTATAGTGCTTCAGCATATATGATATGGCGCCACCCAGAGCAGAGTTGGGTTCAATATTTTTCTCATCCAGTTGGGCGGCAAGCCATATCTTTAAATCATCCATATAAGCTGTGCTGTTTTGCTGGTGATATTTAAGTCTTTGTTCTGGGCTCATACCCATCTCTTTTGTATGCGCATCATTTGCATATACCTTCTCTAAGGTCTTTAAAACAAATTCGCATTCCTTGGGGAAGGACTCATTTATATCAACAAATTTTCTTCGGGCATGAACTATGCAGTTGGAAATAATTGTTTTAAATTCTTTGGGAATGTTTCTAGACAGTCCGTCACACATCTGGATTGGCGGACCAAGAACTGCATTTCTTTTTTCTAAAATTTCATTTAAGTTTTCTCCTGCATGATTGTGCCCTGTAAAAAACAGGGCAATCTTAATAGAACCTGCAACTGATAAAATGCCTGATGTAAATATGCCTTTTCGTTTGCCTCTTTTATCATCAGCAATATTCATACGGCTAAGTATTTTTGCAATTGTATCATCATTGTATAAAATCTCTCCCTGTGCAGCTTCTCTTACAAGCTGCCTGTATACCGGGTCAATTTTTTGTCCAACCTGCTCTGCTATCTCCCACTGGGTTGAAGCAGGAAGCGGAACTTTAAGACTTTCCTGCAGGGACTCAAGCCTGTAAAAAGGAAGACCGGCGCCATATTTTAGAAGGGCAATTATTGCCCCTGATGCGGCATCATATTTTTGTTCACCTATACCTTCCGGGACATCTGCAGTAAAAACCTGGCCGCATAGATTACACCTTAGTCTAGCCAGTTCATATATTTTTGCTGCAAGTGGGGCATTTCCTGTCACCCTTACAATGCTTGCAGGTTCTAAGGCATAAAGCTTACCCTTGCCGCATACTGGGCATGCCTCTTTTTCTTTTAAGCTGCTGTGAGGTACTTGGATTGTATCTGCTCCGCTGTAGGAGTCTTTCCCGTTTCTTCCATGGCCTTTTGTCTCTTTACTTACCGCAACTTGCTTTTCTTTTTTTTCTTTGAGTACTTTTTGCGTCTTTTCGTTAAAAGTGCCAAATAAAAGCCTGAGAAGTTTTTGAACCTGGGCATTTTTTACCCCCACTGCTTTTGAAAGAAATTTAATGGTATCTGCCATACCTTTAATTACCTCATAATCATCCGGTGGCAGAAGTCTTTTGGCTCTTGCCAGTACTTCCTCCAGCTGGGCTTCTGTTATATCAATTCGTTTTGGAAGGTTCAATTTGTTCCTTCCTGCAGTACTTTTGCAAAGTTTTTTGTAAGTGGATATCCGTATATTGCCTTTATTGAGCGATTTGGTATCTTATCTTTGCTGTTTTTTCCAAGTCCTTTGGTGTCTCCCAGATATATCCAGTTTGCAGCCCTGTAACATGTGCCGGAAAACCTGGTACTGTCCACAAATGTTTCTATGTAGTATACCGGGTGGTTGTATAATCTTTCCCAGTCACTTGAGATAATCTTTGCAACCGCTGAAAGTATATGTGATGCCAGGTATTTAACAGACACCCAGGGAAGTATTAAAAATCTTGTATTGTAGCAGATAAGGTGGATATTCTGTTTTCGCATATACTTATCCCATCCGATAAATTTATCCCTAGGTCCTATATGACGGGCTGCTGAGCAGAATGCAAGGCATGCAACAGGCCTTGTGCCTGAATATACTATATATTTTAAATGTTCTCCCACCGGCTGGGTATATCCAAGGTAATGGTGACTTTCTACCAGACTGTTAAAGAGTGTCTCAAGAGACGATCTTCTTACCTGCACAAATTCAAGAGGCAGCAATTGTTTTAAATCTGCACTAAGCTCTTTTTTATCAATACGAGCTTGGCATGGTTTTTCCCTTAAAACAAATGGATTAGCTGGATTTTTTTTCTTTGGCGGCAGGTCTATGTAACCTGCCCGAGCAAGTGCAAGCATGTATCCTCTTGCCACCATATCCTTTGTAGCTCCATTTGGCTGAAGCCAGCCTGTCTCTTTGCAGAACTTAACTGATAGGGCACATCTGCTGTCACTGGGGTTGTCAGCCATAAGCCTTTTTATTAAATCAATATCTTCAGTTGTGGCTGTTTTTGTTCTGTATTTAATGCCAATTTCCATGATTTTTAAACTTTAGCATAAATGGCGTCCGAACGCAAGTGATTTTTTTAGTTTGGTATTTTTTTCCACACAGAAGTTTTCGTTGGTAGATTGCCGTTGTAGATAAGAGAGACTAGCTGGTTTGCATCAAGGATGCAGCTAATGCCACCACTTTCCGGCCAGAAGCAAAATCTTCCCTTAGAGAGTCTTTTCTGGCACAGCCAGAACCCCTGCTCGTCATATACAAGAATCTTCATTGATGTTTTTTTAGCATTTACAAAGACAAACAGATAGCCACAGAATGGGTCAGATAGCAGTACTTTTCTTACATATGCAGCAAGGGAGTCAATACCTTTTCTAAAATCTACAGGGCCTGTTGCAGCCATTATGCGCATATGAGGAGTAATTGCTATCATAGACTCAAGAATGATTTAATTATTGATGTAATGTCAGTGTTTGTCCCAAGGCATATTCTCATCCTGGCCCCTCTTTTGTTTTCAATATCAACTGTAATCGGCGTTTCTAAAAAAGGCTGGTTGTATTTGAGTTCAATAAAAGAAGGGGACTTTTTTCTAACTTTAATTTTAGAAACCGGGGGACCGTATATATATTCTTTTATGCTTGAATATCTCAGTCCAAGTTCTTTAGATACTGTTGCTATTGAATGTTTTTTTGCAAGATCTGCTGCAGCCTGCCATAGATGTTTTGGTATTGGTTCTCTGTTATATGATTTGTTTTTTCTATAGTCCTCAAACTGTTTTTTCAGTTCTTCAAGAGTAAGCTGATTATTTTCCTCCATCGGTTATCCTCCTTATTATTTTTGACAGTAACCGATGTTAGCATAATTTAGAATTCAATCCATGCACGCTTGCCGAAAGGACACGAACTTACAGGTGAATCTGTGAGAAAGAAATTTAAGAAATTGGATTGACATTCTGTAAGTTT
>CAYOMI010000202.1:0-3161 GCA_964405005.1 uncultured Planctomycetales bacterium
AGCCCGGATTCATAACGCAGGGTTATCAACATCAAACTGTCTCTCCTGATCTTGGTAATTTCTTCTGCCACTTGTATTAATTCCTGCGCTTTTAACAGATTTATGAATGCAGTGCGTAAATTCAGTCTCACCTCGGAGGAAGTAAAACGGTAATTCTGCTCGGCGGCTTTGATATTTTCTGAGGCAGCTTTCACCTTATTCAGCGTCTTAAAGCCGTCAAAGATCAGCTGTGTGCCGGAAACACCGTAGGTGTAAGTATCGGTGGTGGCCTTGGTGGTTACATCCGTAGCGGAACTGGTCGTGCTTGTGCCGCTCGTCGAGGCATCTAGATTAGCGTCGATTTGCGGATACAGTGTGCTGGCAGTGATGGATTTGCTTGCTTTTTGCTGGTTGAGATTCTCTACTGCAGAAATTAAGTCTGGGTGGTTCTTCTTTGCCTCGGCAAGACAATCTTCCCAGGTGAGAATTTCCTCAGGCTTAGCCGCCTGCGGCATAAGAAAACAGAAAAACCAGAAAAATATAGAGAAAAGAATAAATTTCTTCATTATTTATTATTTGGTTTTTCTCTCTTAATCTTTGCCAGCATCTCAGTCATATGGCTCAAGAATTCATTTAATTGGGCCGCCGGAATAAGACCAATAGGCCCCTCTGGCTTAGCGACAACAATCAGCCTATCGCCTGCTTCAATACGATATGACTTTCGTACTTCTGCAGGTATTACAACCTGCCCGCGCTCTCCGACTGTCACCGTGCCATATACTTTAGGTCCATAAAACTTAACCATCGTATTCCTCCCTCTATAATGTGTGTTTTGCAAATAGTATGATTTATATGATTTGTATGTTTTACATAGAAAGTATAACTAATTATATTGGCTTTGTCAAGAACATTTTAGACTTACTTTAAAATTTTTGCTCCAGAAACAAAAATGCCTTACTCATATGAGTAAGGCATTCATCAAATATAACTCCCCTCGGTTTAACTCTCAAACTTTCCCTATAATTTTACCTAATACAATTCATGGATGCAAGAAAAAAGATTTATAGGTGCCCCCCCCAGCGCTTGAGCCGAAAAGTTTTTTGTTTTCTTCCGCGCAGTGCGTGTATGTAGCGCTCGGCTACTCCCTAAATAGAGGCTCGCTTTATGCCCCCTCTTCCGCTAAGCCTGCCGTCCCTCTGGGGGACGGCAGCGGAAAAACGTAACCCCACCCCCCTAAAAATACTCCTTATCTAAAAATATCCCCCGCCCCTCAGAGGGCGGGGGAAGAAAGAGGCAATTTTTTAAAAATTATGCTAAAGGCAAAATTTTGGGTGGGGGCAAAATTTTGCCCAAGAGAAAAAGGTTAATTAAAATTTTATTTGTTTTTATCGGGATTATTCCCTTCTTTATGTATATTACTCTTTATTATTACAAAAACAAAAAAGAAGATTACCGCGCCTAGAAGCAAATAAACTGGCCAATCTTGAGATAAATTACCTGTCATACTGTTAACTCCTCTGATTATTTCTTTCGGATGCTCTTTTCTTCTCCGCCTAGACCTTTTTTAAATATTCTATTAAAGCAAAACGCTGCCATGCCTAAAATCATTACCCAGGAAAAAATCATAAATATCCATCCGCTTATTTTCACCTGATAATCCCTTTTAATTACAAATAAACTACGTCTTCAGTATGATAAAGCGAAAGAAATAACAACATATAATCCCTTAGGTGTCTGGTAAGTAGAAAATTGTTTCTTATATGCTCCCGGCCATTTTCTCCTAATTTTTTGGCGTATTCGGGGCTATTGAGCAATTGTTTAATAGCAAAGGCAGCTCCTTCAATTGAATGACAAAGTAATCCGGAATATTTATGTTTTATCTGTAAAGGAATCCCTCCGACATTGGAAGCAACCACTGGCTTTGCCTTCCAGAGGGCCTCGGCAACAGTTAGGCCAAAGCCTTCTTTTAGGGATTTCTGTATAATAATAGTTGATGCTCTCTGTAACGCGTTTACTTCAATATCGCTATGAGGCAAAAGTAAGACGTGTATATCTTTGTCTTGCTCAGCCTTTTCCTGTACTTCTTCAAGGACTTTTATTCCTTCGGGGTCATCTTCTGCTGTGCCGCCGGCTAATACTAACTGGCAACTGATATATTTCTTGACCTGTCTATAAGCCTCTATGACCCCAATCGGATCCTTTAAGCGATCAAAACGAGAGATTTGCGTAAGTATAGGTTTATTCTTAGGGATACCGTATTTTTTCAATACTGAGTCTATAATTTCAGGAGATAATTCCTTATTCTTATCGCTCAAGGGATCAATGGAGGGAGAAATTAAAAATTGCCTAATGGGTAACTTCCGGGAAAAAGCAGGAGCGGAAAATACTGCCGAGTCATATTGAACGATAAAATCCATAAGAAATCCCCAAACTCTTTCATTGGGATTCGATACATCAATATGACAACGCCAGATCCACTTGTTATTGGATTTCTTCCTTATCAGGGCTATCGGCTGCGGGTCATGCACAAAAACAATTTCACCATAAGTGTTTACTTCTTGTAAATTTTGCCGGCTTGTTTCCATAAAGATATCGAAGTCGTGTTGCGTTATTTCTTCAACCCTGCCATGCAGGGCATTATGGAATTTTTTGGTTACCTCGAAGAACTGCTCTCCGCCTTTTATTACATCCCATCTCGCATCAATGCCAAGTTCTTTCAATAGCGGGACCATACGGCTTAATATTTCTGCGACTCCTCCTCCAACAGGCGTAGAATTAATGTGTTGGATAATCTTACCTTTCAGCCTCTCGGCAAGAAGGCTTAAATCGTCTATAACAGACTGGCCAACGATAGGGATATATTCATTTAATTTAGCCATCTTAGTTAGATATCTTACTTTCTATCATATTTACGAGAATACTCCTTAGCCCTTCAAGGGTATGGGTGTAAGGATCGAGCCTTGAGATTTCATAAGCTAATTCCTTATCGCCAATAGAATTTCCTATCCAGTTGGAAAAATCATTATTGCTTCTTTCCAATCTTAAACGCGCTTCAAAAATATGAAAATATATGGAATCAATAGTAACTTTTCTTAAGGTATCAACGAATTCTCTCAAGTTATAAACAACATAATTTGTAGGCAATATAAAGCTTATCGATTTAATAAAATGAAACTCCTCAC
>CAYOMI010000203.1:0-3149 GCA_964405005.1 uncultured Planctomycetales bacterium
GTACTTGTATTTATCATTGTAATTTTTAATAGTATCATTATTAGATTTTTATTTGTTTTTTTACATATACCGCTTGCCTTCGGGATTTTCCTGTGTAAAACAATTTTCGGGGCTTTATATACTGCTATAATTCTGCCTTTTGTATTTAGGTGCCTTACGCCAATATTGAATAAAAATAAATAGTAAATATGCCGCGAATCAAGATTGTTAATTTTATAGCCCTTTTTATTTTTCTTTTGCTTGCCTTTAACCTTCTAAATCTTGAAATTATCAGAGGCAAGGAATTCAAAGAATTAAGCAATAAGAATTGTATACGCGTATTACCTCAGGAAGGCAGTCGTGGCAGGATCCTTGAGCGTAATGGCAATATTATTGCGGGGAACTCTCTTTGTTACGACCTGACTCTCATACCTGCAGAGGCTCGACAGATTGACAGGACTCTTATTTTTGCATCTGAAGTCTTAAGGATTAATCCTAAGGAACTTAAGGAGAGATTTAGAAAAAGTCTTATTGGTTCCTTTACGCCTATTACGATTGCCAGAGATATAGATATAAAAGAAGCAATTGCCTTGGAGGAATTAAAATCAGATTTAAGCGGTATGGTTATTCAACCTAGACCCGTAAGGGCTTATCCGTATGCTAGACTTGCCTGCCACATAATTGGTTATTTAAACGAAATTGACCGCTGGCGTCTAACCAAACTAGCAGATTATGGTTATAAAACTAAAGATACGGTAGGTTTTGGTGGCGTCGAAGAGCAATACGATTATTATCTTCGTCAAGAAGAGGGCGGCTTATCAGTCGAGGCAGATTATCGGGGCAGATTTATGCGTGTCTTAGGCTTTAGGCCCCCTCGAAGTGGTAAGGATATTCAACTTACCCTGGATTTAAAAATACAGAAAATAATAGAGGAGAAACTGGCTGACAGAACCGGTTGCGTAATTGTTATGGACCCTTATAGCGGTGAGATTACTGGTCTGGCCAGTCACCCCAATTTCAATCCTGAGGTATTTGTCAAGAAATCCAATGTTACTATATATAATCTTTTTCGTAATCCTGATGCACCATTAATAAATCGCGCCATAAGCGGCCTATATCCGGCGGGTTCAGTATTTAAATTAGTAGTGGCTACAGCAGCACTGGAAGCAGGCAAGATTAATTTATCAACAACATTTTTATGCTCTGGAAGTACGCGTATCGGAAAAAAAGATTTTTCCTGTTGGGATACACATGGAAAGCAGAATTTATTAAATGGAATTGCTAATTCCTGCAACATTTTTTTCTATAATGTTGGTCTTTTGGTAGGAGCACAAGGCATACACGACTGGGCGCTTAAGCTTGGCTTTGGAAAACCAACTTACATTGATTTGCCATACGAAGAGGCGGGTTTTGTACCCAGTCCATTATGGAAAAAGGTATCTAAACTTAAGAAATGGTTCGATGGCGATACAGCAAATTTATCCATTGGTCAAAGTGAACTTTTGGTTACTCCTCTTCAGATTTGCCTTATGATGGCTGTATTTGCCAAGAAGGGCTATTTGGTAACCCCCTATATTGTTAAGGCAATAGATGGACGTGATATTTCTATGTATAGGAAGAGAATTTTGAAACTTCCTATAAAAGAAAGCACAATAAATTATATCAGAGAGGGATTAAGAAAAGCTGTGGCAGATCCTTCGGGCACAGCTAGGGAACTCTCGGGGCTTTCTGTTACTGTGGCAGGAAAAACCGGAACGCCCCAGGCTCCCCCTGGTCAGCCTCATGGATGGTTTGTGGGTTTTTTCTCTTTTAAAAATCCTAAATTTGTAATCTGTGTATTTTTGGAAAGAGGGGGCTCTGGTTATGCTGCCAGTATTGTGGCCAAACAAATAATAGAAGCAATGATTAAGGAAGGACTGGTTTAATGGATTCTGGTTTAAGAATATTGTTCATTGCCATATTAATTGCCTTCTTGGGTGTCCTATCTATCTACAGCAGTACCTATGAGAAGGAAATCAAGCTTTGGCAGTTACAGTTAATCTGGGTTGGTTTGGGAGTGCTTCTATTTCTCTTTTTTTCTAATTTTAATTACCGCCGTCTCTGGGACTGGACATATTTTTTATATGCATTAAGCGTATTTTTATTGTTTCTGGTATTCCTTTTAGGAATTGTGCGACTGGGTGCACAGAGATGGCTTAAGATTGCCTGGTTTAATTTTCAGCCTTCAGAGGCAGCCAAATTAGTAGTCGTTATATTTCTAGCAAGATATTTTAGCAGAAAATCTATTGATAACATTTCCTTGCTCTTAGCGAGGCAAGGAATATTTCGTGGTCTTGTATTACCTTTTATATTTGTGGCTATCCCTATGGCCCTTATCGTGGAGCAACCGGATTTAGGAAACGCCGGGATTATACTTTTTATCTTTATTGCTATGCTTTATCTTGCTAATATAAAATTAAAATATATGGGTATATTTTTATTGATAGTGGCTCTATCGCTTCCCCTGACGTGGCAGGTTCTTCGGGATTATCAGAAAGAAAGATTACTCGTTTTCTTAAATCCCAATATAGATCCTCTGGGTGCAGGTTATACCTTGATTCAATCTAAGATTGCTATTGGCTCAGGTGGTTTTTTAGGTAAAGGTTGGCTGGGTGGGACGCAAAGCCAGTTACATTTTTTACCGGAATCTCATACTGATTTTATCTTTGCTACTTTTTCAGAAGAATGGGGGTTTATCGGTACCATTATACTCTTGGCCTTGTATTATTTTTTAATTAGAGAAGGTTTCTTAATTGCCCAGCGCACAAGAGACCAATTTGCCAGGCTACTGGCTCTGGGGATTTCTTTACTTTTATGTATACAGGTTTTCATTAATATTGGTATGACTATAGGACTTATGCCTGTGGTTGGAATACCCTTGTCTTTGATGAGTTATGGTGGCTCATCCATTGTCGTAACTTTTGTTGCCTTGGGAATACTGGCGAGTATTGACAGGAGGAGAGCAGTGTTCTAGGTTACCAGAGGTTACAAATGTTACCAAATGTTACCAGAAGTTACTTAAAATTTAAAAGTAACCTTTGTAACCTTTAGTAACCTCTGTAACCTTTGTAACTTTATATTGATATGTTAGATGATATTTTACTGCAGGTAAACAAACCCGGTCGTTATAT
>CAYOMI010000204.1:0-3105 GCA_964405005.1 uncultured Planctomycetales bacterium
CTCTTGGGGTTGTCGTCCCAATGCCCACATTCCAATCTGTATCAGCAAGAAAAACATCGTTACCGTTACGGCTCCATAGCCCTACGCCCTGCCAGGCAGGATTTCCGTCTGAATCAAGTCCGCACACCATTACCTGATGGGTAGCGCTATCATAATACATTGTTCCTTCTTGACAGGGAAGCGCGGGTTGGACACTGGGGAATAACCTTAAATTAGTATACACTCCAAAAGGTGCGGGGTAATAGGTAGTTATGGTAATGGATTCGGTTTGTTGAGAAAAGGCCGAAAAAAGAAATAAAAAGCTGAATAAAGGTGATAAAAAATATCGGCAGGCCTGGCTAAAAAAATATCTTTTTCGCATAATACCTCCTTTTGCTAAGTATCGTACTGTCAAAAGTTTTGACTCTTAATCCTCTAACTCTTCTTTATTCTTAAGAGTTTTTATTAATTCTTCTTGCCTCCCCCCTAAATTAGGGTTATTTTATATCGTGAGGAGGCAAAAACTATGCGACGCTTATCACGTTTCGTACTTTGGATCTGCTCCAAGTTTACTAAAGAACAAATCGAGTTTATCGTTAAAGAACTAACCGCTATTCTTAAAAGCCGCGACCCGGCGATTAAACCTAAAGACGACTTTCAAGAAAGACATCCCAACTACCGCAAATTCGTCGTAGACTCGACGCCGCCTTTGACTCAAAGACCTGTCGTTAAAAAAAAGTTCCCGTAAAAGACTTTAAGCTTTTGCTTAAGGATTATTCTCTTAAGTTTGGCAAAGAGCTAAAATCCGTAAGACGTATCACTGTAGCTCAACATATCCACTGCGCTCACTGCAACGCCTCACATCAATATCTTTACTATAACGACGGCGTACTTAAATCCCAGGTGCGTTGTAAAGTCTGCGGAGAACTCTCCCAAACTGAATATCGCCTTAGAAGGGCCGAAAAGGCCAAATACTTCTGCCCTTATTGCGGCGGTGCACTATTTCGCTGGAAACGTAAAGCCGAAGTAACTATCCATAAATGCTCCAACGATAACTGCCCTTATCGTGTTAACGCTCTTTCCAAACTTAATCCGCTGGAAAAAGCGTTTAAAAAACTCCACAGCAGTCATTTTAAACTCTGTTACCAGTATCGCGAGTATCACTTCAAGCAAGCTGAGCTGGTTCACTCAAGCCCCGTTAAACCGCTGGTTGATATTTCAAAGATCCATAATTCGCAAAACGTGCTTGGCCTTATCCTTGCGTTTTATATATCGTTCGCTACCACCGCACGTAAAACAGCCCTTATTTTACGCTCTGTTTTCAATATCGACGTGTCATACCAGACTGTCCTTAACTACGCCGAAGCCGCAGCCTACCATTGCCATCAGTTCAATCTTGCCAATAAAGGCCCTGTTGATTCCCGACAAGCAGGCGATGAGGCTTACATCAAAATCTTAGGCAAAGACCACTTCACGTTTTTCTTTATTACGCCTAAACGCCATAAGATTACCGCCTATCACCTGGCTCGCTCTCGCGACACGCTGCCGGCGATAATCGCTATGAACGAAGCTATTAGAACTGCTAAGCCGCAGCAGAAGTTTACGCTTATCTCTGACGGAAACCCCGCTTATCCGGCAGGCATCCATTTTTTAAATGAACTGTATGGTTCAAAAGACTTTATCCAGCATCGTAAAGTCGTCGGCCTACAAAACCTTGACGCTGAATCTGAATTGTTTAGGCCATTTAGGCAGCTCATTGAGCGCCTCAATCGCACTTACAAATACCACGTGCGTCCGGCCTGCGGTTTTAACTCCTTTAACGGCGCAACCGCGCTGACCACGCTTTTTGTCACGCACTATAACTTTTTACGACCGCGCATGGCTTTAGATTATCAGGTTCCCATTCCTATGTCGGAACTTGAGGCTATCTCTACCATCCAAGGCAAATGGGCAAAAATAATCTCCATGGCCGCCTGAATTTACTTGCCGATTTTTCAAAGAACGACACGCTATCCGTCTGTCTATGAAGCTGTCATTACGAGCCGAGCTTAAAGCCGAAACACAGTAATCTCTAAGTTTTAAGATTACTTAGTCGCTTTTGTTCCTCGCATGACAAGCCTCTCATTATTCTATCCCTTTACTCATAGAACTTTTGACAGTATCTGACGACACAACTTATGGAGCCTGCCTGCGAAGCAGGTGTGCGAACATAAGTTGTTTGTCGGAATTGAACCCCCCACCACTTTTTGAGAATGAACCCAAAATCAGGTAAGAGGTCTATCTTTCCAACATACTTTAATCATTGGTATCCACCACTTTTACAAAAAGTGGTGGGGGGTCAAATTCGGTCTAACATTTTTCCTGCGCTCTACGAGCTTGAAAAAATGTTGGCCTCATTTGACTTCTTTTAACAATTTTGCCGCTAATTCCGGCGGCGTAGAAACTACATAAAAACCGCTGCCCCATTCAAAACCTGCAACCCTGCTTAACTTCGGCATTATTTCAATATGCCAGTGATAAGAAGGGTGGGTGTCGGTATTTACCGGAGAGGTATGGATTATGTAGTTGTAGGGGTGCTCTCCCAGCACTTTCTTTAAACGCAATAAGCAATCTTTTAAAATTTTTGCCAAGCCCTTCAAGTGATTGTCGTCTATTTCGCCGAAATCCATAAAATGCTCTTTGGGAATAACCCAGGTTTCAAAAGAAAATCTTGAAGAAAGCGGGCAGAAGGCCACAAACTGTTCGTTTTCGCTTACTATTCTTTCATGGCCATTCTCCTCTTCGTAGGCAAGCATATCGCAAAAAATACACCGCTCTCTATATTCATAAAAATGGCGAGCGCCGAGCACCTCATCTATAACGTTTTTAGGCACCATGGGTAAAGCAATCAGCTGGGAATGGCCGTGCTCTAAAGACGCGCCTGCCTCAAGGCCTACGTTTTTAAAAATCAAAAGATATTTGAACCTGCGGTTTTTTCTTAAATCAAGGGTGCGGGAGCGATAGGCCCTAAGCATGTATTCTACTTCTAAATCGCTGTATTCAGGTATGCCTTTATAATGGTGGGGGCTGTCAATAATAACTTCGTGCGCCCCTATGCCGTTAGACATATCATATATGCCTAAAGCC
>CAYOMI010000205.1:0-3088 GCA_964405005.1 uncultured Planctomycetales bacterium
ATATATACCCATTCCCATAACGACAAAGGCGCATAATCTCTTTATATAGACCATCCATTTACCGGTTTTGGGAAGAGCAATTAATATACTACTAAAAGTGCCTGATATAATCAGAATAAAACCCATTCCATAGGTAAAGCTAAATAGTAAAGTTGCACCATACAATAAGTTTTTTTTCGTGGTCAGATAAGTAAGTATCGAACCAAGTATGGGGGTGAGGCAAGGCGATACCATCAGGCCAGAACTTAAACCCAAAATAAATGTAGAGAAATAATTCTGATTTTTTACCTCCGGGAATTTGATGATATTCGGAAAAGTCAGAATAAATAGATCCCACATAGATATCCCGAAGAAAAGAATTACCAAGCCTGCTAATAAATGGGTTATGGGATGGGAGCTAACCTTACCAAAGAGTGTCCCAGTCAAAGAAGCAAAGAGGCCCAACATAGAATAGGTGATTGCTATTCCACTGACATAAATCAAACTTAGGGCTAATCCTTTTATTTTAGAGCCTGCTGCTCTTACGCCGATAAAACCCGCGCTAACAGGAACAAGCGGATAGACACAGGGAGTAAAACTTGTTAATACTCCACCTAAAAATGCGACAAAATAATCAAAAGGACTACCTGATAGATTCATCTATCCACTTTAAATAAACTTTATTGCCACCAATTATAGGAATAACAATTATCTCTGGTACCTGGTAACTATGTAATAGCTTAACCTGTTTAATAATTTTAGCTAATTTTGATTTTTTAGATTTAATAATTAGAAGTACCTCATTTGCTTTATCAACTTTTCCCTCCCACCAAAATAAGGATTTTATTTTACCAACAATATTTACGCAGGCTGCAAGTTTATTTTCCAAAAGTTGGCAGGCAATACGCTTCGCTTCTATTTTATTTGGACAGGTAATAAAAATTAAACTGTAATCCATTGTTACTGACCTGAAATCTTTTTTACCAATTTTGCAATCCTACTCCCCAATCTTAGACATTGTTTAGTCGAACGGTTATCAGGCGCACCAATAGAGACCGCGCCATAATGGTCGCCCGAAGGATCGCCCTGAATTATCATACCATGAATGAGCATGGCATTCAATATATCTAAAATGGTTGTCTCATTACCTCCGCCAATATTTGCGCTTGAGGAGAATGCTGCCCCAACCTTACCATCTAATTTACCGTGAAATTTTACCGAATCATCCAAAAGCTGTTTTATCTGGGCTGACATTGTGCCATAATAGGTAGGGGAACCAATAACTATGCCTTCGTATTTCAATAATTCATCTACCTTAACATCTTGAACATCTTTTAATACTGCATCAGCACCTTCCTTTTTAATGCCTTCAGCAATAGACTCTGCCATTTTTTTGGTATTTCCTGTCTGGGAATAATAGATAACCAGTACTTTTGCCATCCCTACCCCCTCTCTTCATTTATCTTCACGGATTTTGTCCTCTAAACTAAGCATAGATATTAAATCTTTAATCTTTGATTAACTCTAATATCTCAAGGCATGCCTCGCTAGCCTTGGTCCGGATTCTATAATCGCACAAGCCAGAGAAAGCTGTCTTTTCATTATTTATCTCAATTAATTTTGCTCCTCTCTCTTTGGCATATAAAGGAATGTTCGCTGCAGGATATACAACCAGGGAACTACCCACAATCAAAAGCACATTACATCTATCTAAATGTCTATAGGCACGTACAAGTTCATTCTGGGATAACATTTCTCCGAATAAAACAATATCAATTCTATAGCGGGAACCGCAATGGCAGCGGGGGAAATAATGACTTAAAACCTGCATCAATCTAATGCGCGAATTTCGATGTAGCTGTAACAACTCTATCATCTCTTTTAATCTTTCCTTTTCCATTTTAATGGACTTCGAACAACGCATGCATCTTATCTTAAAAGCATTGCCGTGTAATTCAATGACATTACGGCTACCCGCCTCCTGATGTAAGTTATCGATGTTCTGAGTAATAACGCTACTTAATATGCCTGCCTTTTCAAGATCGGATAACGCAAGATGAGCCGGATTAGGCTTTGCTTTTAAAAGTACGGAGTAAAAATCTACAATAAAATTTACGAGATCCTGGGGATGTTTTCTCAAGACCGAAATCAGACCTTCGGTATTGGCATAAATTTCCGGATTATATTTCTCCCAAAGACCACCTTTTCCTCTGAAGGTAGGGATACCGCTCTCAGCCGAAATCCCGGCGCCAGTAAGACATATTACATTTGTCTTATTAAAACTATTCTTTATAAAATCTTTTATTTCCTGCGCAATCATTTTAATTTTTTAGTATTATGACAGAAATCATCCTGCCACAAGAAATGCCTTCCTTGCGATAGGAAAAAAAGGTCTCATTCTGACAGGAAGTACATATATTGCAATCGAAAATATTCATTTTATTTATTCCCAAATCGATGAATTGTTTTTTATTTATGCCGATTAAATCCAAATAATAACGACCATTTCTTTGCTCTAATCCATAGTTAAAAAAATTCTGAAATTCCCTACCCACTTCATAACAACAATTTCTTATAGCTGGACCAAAACTCACATATAAATCTTTGGCCTGGGTAGTAAATTTATCCTGCATGAGCCTTACGGTGTTGGCAACAATTCTGTCTTTGGTACTTCGCCAACCAGCATGAACTAAACCGATGACAGAATTTTTAGGGTCGTATAAAAATATAGACAAACAATCGGCAGTAAATACAGCTAGTGGTATATTTTTTTTATCAGTTATTAAAGCGTCGGTTCCATCCAATGCCGTATTATAAGATAATGCACCTTTACCAGTTTCTTTTTCTTCTATATACGCTACGTTACCTGTGTGGCTCTGCTTTGCACAAACTAAATTGCGATAATCGATATGAAACCTACCTAAGAATTTTTTTCGATTTTCTAAAGAATCTATGATATCGCCGTAGCACAAAGACATATTCCCATCCCCGCGGCAGCTAAATGAGACAATAATATCATTATCAAACAATTCACTAAATAAAAATAAGAAATTTTTCCTAATTTTTATTAAAACTTGCCTATGCATCAAATATCTCTACAGTTTTATTT
>CAYOMI010000206.1:0-3071 GCA_964405005.1 uncultured Planctomycetales bacterium
ATTACGAATTAACGAATTGATTATATTAAAAAATGCCCCTTTTTTTGATTGGTTCGTAATTGATTAGTAAAGGGTTACGAATTGATAACGCTTTTTTATAGGCTATAATTAAGAGTGCGTTTTTTACCTTCTCCGGTGTATTGTACTCGAATCCTGCCACTTTGAATTAAGGTAGTGATAATATCCTCTAACTGTTTGCTTTTCATGTTGCTATTACGAAGTAACAGGCTCCTTGGTATCGGCTCTTTATAGTCTTTAATTATATTAATAACTCTCTGCATTTCTTTGGCGTCCTGGGTAAATGCTATGTGATCGCTCATAAGTTCGGTAAGTGATAGTTTTAACTGGTTTACTAATTTAATGGATCTTAGTAAAGAGTTTTCCGATATAACTAAGGATCTATGCCCGGATATTTCATATAACATTGCAAACTTTATAAGGTAGTCTGATAGCCTGGCATAAAAGCCGATTATACCCTTTGAATCATCAAGGCTCTCCAGCTCCTCTTCATGGCGTCTGAGCCACTTAATAAGCAATGCCCTGGCCTCGTCTGATATTGTAAATTCTCCATGTATATCTGATATTTCCTTAATGTCTTTTAATAACATATTGCTAAGGTTTACGGGCTCATTTTGAGGCATATAATACCAGCCGTTTTTATCGTCTTTATTGCATGGCATATAAATAAACCTTCCTAAGAATCCTCCCAGGGTATCGGCCTCTGTTATCCTGTCTATAAACCAGTGAAGCGTTGTTGCTGTTATTATGTTTAAGTATATGTTTTTTATCTCGTATTCTTTACCGGATAGCCTTTTATTTAAATAATCCGGGCAATCATAGGCCTCAGTTAAAAACTCCTTAATGCCGGCCTGATATGATTTTACAGTATTGATTAAAAAGGAGCCGAATTCACTCCAGCTTATTAGGCCTCCGGGCTTGTCATTTAAAAGATTAAATAAACCTTCCGGAGTAAAATCATTTGGAAGGATCAGCTCAATATTAAATTTTTTGAGTAAATGTTTTGCCATGTTTAAGCATGCCGTTTTTCTCATTACTGTACTTTTACCGATAAGCACAATAAAAAGATTAGGGTATAAGTTATATACTCCATATTTTATATAAACTTGCCTTTGCAATACTGTCGCAATTATTGATAATGCCATAAGCTCTTGATATTTTGCCGGTGCGTCTGATATTTGCATTGCATAATCTTTGTACGCTTCAATAAAATCATTATCGGGTATTTTTACTTTTACAAACGGGCTTTTTAATTGATCTTCCATGTACCGGTCGGCTGTGTTAATTATTGCCTTAAATTCTGTTGTATTGCCTTCCCTTAAATAATCGTTTGCGTCCTTGCCGTCTGGGTATTTGGCTATATATACCTTCATTTCATATTCATAATATCTGAGTATCTCCCTGGCTCGCTCGGTAGCGTGTTTTGGATCATCATATAATATTATGATTTTCTTTACTGTATCCGGTATGTCTTTTAAGTGGTGTTCTTTTAGGCTCATTGTTTGGCCGGCAACTCCCAGGGCATAATGCCCCATGATCCAGCAAGATATGCAATTGTATTCCCCTTCTATTAAAAGCAATGTATCTGAAATGTATTTGAGCATGTGAAGGCCGTATAAACAAGAGTGTCCTCCGGGCAAGCTATCACTCGAAGGGCTTTTATATTTGGGTTCCTTGCCTGGCCTGTTGCGTCTGGTATATAAATAATTGCCTTCCGGATCTAAATAATTTATTAATACTTCGTCGTTTTTATATTCAAGGCTCCATTCTTTTTGAATATCTTGGTCAAAGCCCCTGGATTCTAAATATGTGCTCATTAATTCACTCCTTGCAATTTGGGGTTTTATGGGGTATCCTTTATGCAAATAGGCGAATTTTGACACAAAAGTTCCCCTGTTTAAAAGCTCGCAACTTTTAAAAAATTGAATATTAAATTTTAATTAAGGACTTTTACCAGAAGTCCTTTTTTATTTGTCCTTTATTATAACATTTATATTATAGTTTATGTTTAAAAAATTCCTGTTTTGCTTTATCAATATTAAAGTTTTCTATCATGTATCTTATAACTTCACTTTGAGACACTCGAATATGTTCAAGTGATATTTGCTGGGTATAGTTTTCAAGTTTCTTTTTCTGTTCGTTTGATATAAAAAAATTAACTCTTATAAAAGATTCCCTGGTTTCCTGTACTTCCGGCCTTGTCTCCTGTGGCCTGGATTTTACAGGGCTTAACATGTCGTTATAAACATCTTCCATTTTATTTTTTGCCATTGCTTAATACCTCCAAAAATTCATTAACAAAAGCATTATAATCGGCCGATCCTATACTATCCGGTGAATACGCTGTTATTGACTGGCCTTTTATTTGAGCCTCTTTAATGCCTGTATGGGCTCTAATAATTGAATTAAAAATATATGTGTCCTGGCCGAACGTTTTCTTTGTAAAGTCAATTAAGTTCTTAGCGTGAAACGTCCTTAAATCTGCAAAATTAAATACCAGGCCTATTATATTGAGGCTGTTATTGGTTTTAGCTTTAATATTACTAAGGCTTTCTCCCAGTATAGAAAATGCCTTAAATGATAAAAAATCCGGTGATATTGGTATTAATACTCCCAGGTGCTCAATACTTAAAATATTAATTGTAAGCAATGATATAAACGGAGGGCTGTCAATTAATACAAAATCAAAATTATGTTTGCTTAATTGTTTAAGTGCATTATTTAAAACATACTCCCTTCCTAACTCCTGATGAAGCCTTAAATCCACTCTTGTAAGTTCCTGGCCGGAAGGTATTAGTAGTATGCCCTCTTCATTTTTAACAATGTAGTCTTTTATATCGTAAGGTTTATTTTCAATTACTTTTACCATTAAATCAGCAATATTGTTTTCTATGCTGTCCGGATTAATTCCGCATGCTATCGTTAATGAGCCCTGAGGATCCATGTCAATTAATAAAGTTTTGTTTTGTCTTTGAGTTAAACAGGCTCCCAGGTTTGCTGTAAGCGTGCTTTTACCTACTCCGCCCTTATGGTTAATTATACCTATTGTTTTC
>CAYOMI010000207.1:0-3046 GCA_964405005.1 uncultured Planctomycetales bacterium
ATGAACACTCAGAGTAACAAATTTATCTTCTACAAATATGCCTTTTATTTTTGAGAGCTTATGGGTTAATTCCTCTTTTAAATTTCTTATAATTGAAAATAGTCGAGATGAAATCTGACTTTCAAACTTTATCTTTGGCCCTTCTATTTCTAACCCGTGATTTCCTACATAAATAATCCCTTCTAAGCTAACCATCCTCTTTATATCTTTTAAAGCCCTTCCACTAATAATTCCTATGCTCCACCCCGGCTTAGTTGATAAATCCCTTAAGATATTTCGCATATCTTCAGAAATAACTGCTTTATCCGGATGTTCTACAATAGGAGTCAAGGTGCCATCATAATCTATAAAAAGATAGATGTGCCTATTAATGAAATCTTTCCTTAAATCATCCCATTTGCTAAATAAATGTTCCATATATTCAATAAACTTTTAGTCTTTTTTTAATGCCGTTAATTCGGTAATAATATCTCCTGCCCAACGATAAACATTATTTTCGCTGATAATCTTGCGCATGTTTTCCATGCGTTTTCTTCTATCTTCGTTTGGTAATTCCAGGCCAAATTTTATAGCATCAGCAAATTCTTCTATAGAATAAGGATTAATCTGAATGGCATCTACCAACTCTCTGGCAGCACCGGTAAGGCGGCTTAAAATTAATACCCCATTTAAATTGGATTTTGTAGCAACATATTCTTTTGCTACCAAGTTCATCCCATCGTGCAGTGAGCTGACAATACAAAGATTGGACAATAAATAGTACGGCCTTATTTCTTCCGGTGAAAAATGCCTTTTTAAATAAATTATCGGTTTCCAATTTCCGTCTGAATATTTCCAGTTTTTCTTCTCTATTAACTCATCAATTTCAGCCATCAGTTCATGATAGCGCTTTATGTGTGTGCGGCTCGGCGCTGCTAACTGAATAAAAACAAACTTATTCTTATATTGCGGATATTTTTCTAAAAATCTATCTATAGCCAGGACCCGCTCAATTATGCCTTTGGTATAGTCAATCCTATCCACGCCCACCCCGACAATTTTATCTTCCAGTTGAAATTCTCTACGAATTATATCTATCTGTTTAGCCTCTGTGCTGGATGACTTTGCGCTGATATATCCATCTACGCTTATAGGAAAAGCCCTGACAAAGGTTTCTTTATTGCCTCTAATCACGCTAAATCTTTCTGTATCTACCCGGCACTCAACTAATCTATTCGCTGTATCCAAAAAGTTATTGCAATGGTATTGCACATGGAAGCTGATTAGGTCACAAGACAACATCCCATTTAAAATTTCCTGTTGATAGGGGCAAATAGCAAAAACTTCAGGATTTGGCCAAGGGATATGCCAGAATAAAGCTACTGTCGCATCAGATCGTTTTTCTTTAATCATCTTTGGAAGTAGCGTAAAGTGGTAATCTTGGATAAAAACAAAGGGGCTCCTTGCGGGAAGTTCCTCTAAAACACTCTCTGCAAACTTGAGGTTGACTTTTTTATACATCTGCCAGTCAGTTTCTCTAAAGATAGGCCGGGTATGAGTTATATGACAGAGGGGCCATAATCCTTCATTGGCAAAACCGTAGTAATAACCATCCTCTTCTGTTTTAGTAAGCCACACTCTTTTTAAGATATACCGATTGTCTTCAGGAGGAATGCCGAGTTTATCTTTAGAGTTTACAAATTTTTTATCTGCATCGCCGGCTCCGTGAGCAATCCAGGTTCCTCCACAGGCACGTAATATAGGGTCTATAGCAGTAACTACTCCGCTGGCAGGCCTAATGCATTTAGCCTGACCCGTAGATTCATCCGTAACATGCATATAGGGTTCCCTGTTTGAAACCACAAACAACGCATTTTCCCCCAATTTTGCATGAATAAGATCACGCAGTTTTGCATCTGTCCATATCTCTTCTTTTTGAATGCGTACTTGGGCCTCATCCGATACTACCTTGCGCGCTACCCTTAAACTCAAAGCCACTTGTTCCACTTCGCTGATAAGTTTTCCGAACTCGCCTTTTTCCTCAAAAGGTTTCAGTTTATCTGTTTCACCTCTCTGAAAATGGCTAAACCACTGAGTAAGACGCCGGACTGGCAGAATAAAAATTTGCCTCTGAATCAAAAAAGCTATAATCGCAATCAATGATATTAAACTAATTAATGTGATGCTTATCCTTCTCCAAATTTGAACCAGCATAGTAAACAAATAAGAAGTATCATAAATTACCTCCATCAACCCCAACACATTATTCTCGTCATCTAAAACCGGCAGGATGTAGCTATATACAGAATATTCCTTAAATTTTTCTAATGCGCCCCTGGGATTTTTTGTTTCAATGATCTCTTTAATATATGGTTTATCCTTATCTCTCCAATCAGAGATACGTTCAGTAATAGCGATAATTTGCCCTTTTTTGTCATAAAGAACACAACCCTGCAGTCTCTCCCGCTTCTGAAAACTCTCTGCTAAACGGCTGGCTGATTTTAGGTCGTTATTTATAAAAATATGTCTTGCGGACAACTCTAAACTCTCATCCACGCTCCTGGCTTTCCTTCGTAAGTCATCCATTAATCTTTCTTCTGTAAAACGAACCTGGAAGATACCAAAGACGGTAAACACAATGGCGACTATGATTAAAATAGGTAAAATAAACAAAAGAATTCTTTTCATTTCATTGTCCTTTCCAAAAATAAAACCGCCATCTGCGAATATTGCAGATGGCGGCCCGACCATCTAAGGATACCTCCGAAGATAGAAACTATCTCCAGACCCAAACTAACTTGTTATTTGAATAACTTTTTTCTCATTGCGCCACTTATTATAATCCAAATCTCTAATTAATCAACCTTTTTCTTTTGGCAAAATTTTGGTGCGGGCAAAATTTTGCTCTTTAGCTATTTTTTTAAAAAATTGCTTCTTTCTTCCCCCGCCCTTTGAGGGGCGGGGGATATTTTTAGATAAGGATATTTTAGGGGGTGGGGTTAAAGGTTCCGCTGCCGTCCCTCTGGGGGACGGCACGTTTAGCGGAAGAGGGGGCATAAAGCGAGCC
>CAYOMI010000208.1:0-3037 GCA_964405005.1 uncultured Planctomycetales bacterium
CGATACCTAAAGGCTTAATTTCATGATGAAGATTTTTAGGAATAACAATTCTCCCAGCCGCTAAACCTCTCATGATAAAATCTTCTGATACTTCTTCACTTTTTGCTACTAACTTAATCTCCTCGGTTAGTTTACCCTTTTTTGCATATTCTATTTGAGTGTTCATTTTTTAACTTCCCTTGAACTTGCTGAAAGGAAAATAGGAAACGTGTTTGGCATGTTTAAATACAAATAATTATTTTTTTTAAAATAATTATATATTAATTTGAGTATGAAGAAAGTATTTTTTTCAGGTATTATATTTTTATTATACATTTTATTCCCTTTAGGTCAAGTAAAAAATTATTAGATTAAAGGATCCATCTTAAGCGCTGGGTGCGCTACCTTATTTAAAAAATTTACTAATTCTTCAGAAGTAGTAGCAACTGTTTCATCGGCTATTTTTTCTAATAAATTCGGCTCGCCTATCTCCTGGCAACGTTTTTTTAATTTATCACCTAAAAGTTCTTTTAATTCTTTGGGCATCCAGAGCATACGTTTAAGACCACCTTCTGCCAAGATAAATTTTTTACTTAAGATATATAATTTACCTACTCCTAAAAACCCTGGAGTCTGTACTCCTCCACCTACCGAACCTGCTAAGGTTGTAAAGGTCATTCCACAAGGAGTCATGCCGGAATAATCGCGGTGCACAACCATAACTCCGTTTGCCTCCGGGATTATTGCCACAATACATTCAAAACAACCGCAGGAGGACTGGGGTGAATTCATTAAGGAATACATGCTTACGCTACTTATCGTCTTATTAGATTTATTATAAACAAAGTCATTTACATTCTTCCACTGTCCTAATTTTTCATCCAAAATCTGACCTTTGGCAATAGGCTGGTTTGGCCCGGTGGGTGTAATTTCAAAAGAGGCCCTGGCATCTAACCAGGAATAGGCACCGCATAACCCTAAGCGTTCAGGCGTAACTATACAGACATGATTCGGGGCAAAGGACTGACATAAAAGACAGGAATAAAACGTATCCACGCTCTCATCAGTCATACCACTAATTCGCTCATCGCGTTCATCAAATGTTTTTTTAGCTTGGGGTAATAATTTTTCTACATCGGCTCCTTTAGTATAGAGCTTAACTTGAACTTTATCAACGATAGCGCTATATTCCTGATGTAACATAGCATGCAATATCACACCGATATGTTTCAAACGAAAACCTTTAGCGAAAGTATCTTTGCTTATCCTTATCCAGTTCATATCTCGCTGACCTATATGCATAAGACCCATAGCATAATTTATAAAACGGTGAATCTGGCGTTCCAGAATTGGCTCAAAATCCTTTTGCATTTTTCGGCCATAAACCTCAACAATTATGGCCAAAGTCATAGATTTTTTACCTTCTTCTAATTGATCAATATCTGGACCAGCCAGTTCTACTTTGCCATCTTGGACTTCCTCTGAATTTTTGGTGGTCAGATATTCAAAAGAGGTACTTGCCTTACCACCAAATTCCACATGCAATTGCTCTTTTCTTACGCGTTCGCCTTCAAAGGCAGCAGCGTAAGGAACGGGTATAGGAATTGAACTGACTTTTACTTTTACGCCTCTTACCTCAATACAGCGCGGAACAATCTTCTTATGGTCTAACTCTCTAACCAGGGCTTCATAGGTAGTAATACCTGAGGGTTTTATTTCTGGAATATCTGTGTCAGCAATAATCGGAAAACCCATATTAATAGCACCTGCTCCAGTGGCATACTTTATATCATCGAGTTCTCCTAAGACTAAACCAAAGGCAAAGACGCGTTCTTTAGTGTACAAAAGACACTTCTGCGACTGACCGGCTTTTAGACCACCAAAGGTAAGAGCTGAACGTATAGCCCAGTTCAAAGGATATATAGCCGAGAGGGTATCTCTACCATAAGGAACAATATAATTATCCCAGCCCATCTGCACATTCTCTTCAATTAATTGGTCAATTATAGAGCGACCGGAGACCTGCGAGCCTACAAATATAAGGATGTTTCTTTCCTGTAACTCTCTTACAATCTGTACCGCAGTTTTATTATCCGCTGCCGCGCCTAATATTGCTGCAAAACCAGGCATACGGCCATCCACAAGTTGTATTCCCAAAGAACGCATTATAGTATCAGTAAAGAAGCCATTGCAATCCTTTTGCGGTTCTTGAGCATAGAGATAACGTAGTGCCATAATTATCTCTTCGCAAAATAGTGTTGATATCCCAGCATTCAAGGCATCTCCTAAATAAAGTAGCCAAACTTTTTCCGATGGAACTTGAGGTAAGAGAAATTTTGCATGTTCCAATATAGGTAAGGCATCTTTTAAAGTCTCAACCTTTGCGCCTAATAAAGCATTGCTCATCGGAAGATAAAAAGCGGTTTCGGGAAAACCTATTTTGGTATTTAGTCCCTTTTCTTTAATTGCTTTATTTAGAAAATCTGCTGCCTCTTTATAAATTTGATTTGCGCCCCTTATAACCGCGGCTGCCACAATCTTAGACATAAATACTCTCTTTCTCTTTTACAAAATCCATAATCTCTGGATAACCAAAATTTTCTTTAAGCAATCTATCTTTAAAAGGTAAAACATTTATTCTTTCTCTAATTAATCTTAAAAATACTCCGCTATTTTTGATATCGCCTACGAGTATCGCACCAATGAGAAAATTATCTTTTAAGACTAACTTTTTATATAGATTGGCTTTTCTATCTGATAGTTTTAGTTCTTCCAAATTAGCCCTTTCTTCTTCTTTTAATTTATATACCCCCAGAGATATAACTGGCAAGCCAAAAAATTCCAGTGAGTTCATCCCCAAAGACCCATCATAATTTATTTTATCTCCAGCCATATTTGAACCAGCAATTTTTCCCTGCTCAACCGCAATTGGCCAGAGAGCATTTACAGTATGTTTACTTACAGTTAAATCAAAACTTTCGCAGACATCTCCAGCAGTGTAAATATTAGGAATATTGGTCTTAAGAAAATTATCCGCAATTATTCCTTCGTTAAATTT
>CAYOMI010000209.1:0-3034 GCA_964405005.1 uncultured Planctomycetales bacterium
GTATTTTTAATATATCTTTAAGATCCGCATCCTTAAAATCCATAGAGACAGTAACTTCAGGGTTTATAAGAAGTGCTAGTTGCCCCTGCTCAGCATTTAATGGAGGAAGGAATAGAGAAAGAAATAAAACAGAAATAATTACCACTATTTTCAAATTATTATTCATCTTTACCCTCCTTTATTTTCTCCTTCTAAATTTTCTAAAAGCTCTTTGGAAGGAGAAGGAAGAATATATTGACGCTGCCCGAAAAACACAATTACGCCTTTTTTATTAATCTCAATAACTCTTGCTCCTTCTATCTCATCTCCTACTTTTACTACTTTATTATTGATAATTGCCTGGGGAATTTTACCGCCATAAATTATTCCTTCTACTGTCAAAATAGGTGGTGAAATTGACTCCTCAATCTGAGCCTTGGAACGGGTTTCTTCTTTTTTTAAGAGATATCCTTCAAAGGGATCTCTTAAGTTTTCTGCATTATATTCTATATTAGGCCTGACTAGTGGTTCAGGCGACTCATACTCCTGTTTTGCCTGTTCTTGTATACCGAAATTAGCCATATCCATTTCTTGGGCGGCTAACGCGCAACCTATGAATCCTCCACTCAGGACCAATATCAACAACCCCTTAAGCATTCTTTTTTTTATCAATCTTAGCATAACAAAAGCCTCTATTTTATTAATATTGTACTTAACCTTAATTTGGCCTTACATTTCTCTTCTTTAGATTGACCTTCTGACTCAACAATATTAATACTCTCAACGATATAAATATCCCCGGAATTCTCCAGTTTACTTATAAACTTTCCTATATTGTGATAATTATTAGCCGTAACCACAAGAGCAAATGAATATTTAAGATATACAGGATAATCTTTTTCTCCCTGAGGTCCAATTGAGATAATCTTTACCGATGAATCCCTGGCAATGCTACTTAAAGGATTCATAATTAAAGATACATCTTTTTTATTAATGGCATTCTTAAATGAATTAATCTTCTTCTCTTTCTGACGAATATTTCCTAATACCTCATTCTTCCTGGCTTCGCTGTCTCTGGTTGTTTTTATTACCTCTATATCTTTTACCTGTCTTTTGTAAACATTACCTGCAAATATCAACACTAATATAATTACCCCCAGATTAAAAATAATATTTTTATAGCGTGATAAATCTTGGTCCATGAGCGCTCCTCTTAATAAGACCCTCTACAGGAAATCACAAAATTAGTTACAGATACCTCATTCTTCTGATTCTGTTCTACCGAAATCAGGGTTATATTCTTAAAATATTTAGTAAATTGTAAACTTTCTTTTAAGTTCGAAAGAAAACTATTAATCATCTCTAGTTCTTTATCGCTATCGGCAAGATAAGCCACACCCTGCAATGTAAGTTCTGCCTTATCATCAACCTTATCAAAAGTCAAATCTTCAAGCCATACGCCTTTTGGCATAAGTCGCGGTAAAGCATCAAATAATTCAGTCAGATACAATTGTTTCTTCATCAGGTTATTCAAGGTTTTTATCTTCTCGCCGTATCTAGAATCCAAGGCCACCAAATCTTCATAACTATTATCGGGGCTGCTTGTTAAGACCTGTGGCCGTATACCTGTAATCTCCTTTATTTGCTTCTGTATGGGCAACTTCTTAGATAAACCGTATATAAATGGCAAAATTAATATCAACAAGCAGACTATTATGGTTAAGGGCAATACCCTTAAGCCTCTAAGCAAAGGACCTATATCGAGCTTGACTCCTGCTATCTTGGGAAATTTCATCCTTTCCTTGACTCTCAATAATTCTATTTTTATGGGGATTTTTACAGTTTTATGCAAAGAGCCACTGTAAGCCTTATAAAAACTTAAGGAAAAAGAAATTGGTTTATCTATATACTTCTTAACTTCTATAAACTGAGCAGATAGGCCTCTTTCTTTAATAAATGCGTCTAATTCCAAACGATGCTCCTCGGGGGATAAGAAAAATATCTTTTTAATATCCTTAGTAGGAAATTTACGATGATAAAAATCCAAAGAAACGCGTAATTCTGCTTGTAATTTCTCTAAAATCTTAAGCGCTTCTGGTTTTTCTGCTGTAATAGGTTCATCTGGGGCTTTTTGAGTAAGCGTGATATCCCGGCTAAACAAAGGAAAACCGTTCTCTAAAATTAAAAAATTTATCTCATCTTCTTCTAGAAAGTCAACGTTGACCAATCCTAGAACACCGCTTTCTCTAAACCCTGCTAGTCTAAACAGCCTTAAGACACTAAAAGCAGAGTACTCTACAGAGGCGGTTTTGATATTTAACTGACTTAAAATCGAAAGGTATCTTTCTAGTGTCTCTTTCTTTATACCCACAAACAGAATCAAATTTTTTAGATTAGCCCTATCTAACTGTAATTGAAAATCTGAAATCAGATCCTCGGTTTTAAAAGGAATATACTTTTTAACTTCAAAGTTAACGGCATTATACAATTCATCGCGTGGTAGAAGCGGTAGATCAAACGTGCGGATAATCAAATCTCTACCCAGAATAACTACTGTTGCCTCCTTTGCCTCAACCTTATTTCTTCTTAATTCCTCCTTAAAAAGAGCAACCATCTTTACTTCTTCAGGTACCCTTTCTTCTAATTCGTCTACCAGTCCAGTTAAGCGAGGTATCTGGAGATTATTTAAAAGTTTCCTTCCTTTTGTCTCCACTAACCTAATTATTTTGGGCCCAAAATATATACCTAATGATGATTTCATGACTTTTCTCCGGATTTTAATTCTTTGGATAGACGTCTTCTGCTCCTCAGCCAAGCCTCCACTTCTCTGCGCTCAAATCTCCATACTCCACCTACTTTAATGCCTGAGATTTTGCCTTGATGCAACCAGTTATAGATAGTTTGCTTCTGGAGCCTTAAATAATTAGCTAATTCATCAAGATCCATAAGTCGTGCCATCTAAATTTTCCTTTCTTCCTAATTAAAGGGAATTTAATTTAAACATAAAATTTTTATTTTGTCAAGTGTTTTTTTATATACTCTTACCTAGATTTAC
>CAYOMI010000210.1:0-3028 GCA_964405005.1 uncultured Planctomycetales bacterium
CTCGGATACGATTTAGAAGAAAAGGATAGCCTTGAATTTAGTCATTCTGCAGATAAACTTATTGAAAAAGTAGATAACAATCCCAACTATATTGCCTTTTTTCTAAATCCAGTAAAAATTCAACAGGTTATTCAAGTTGCCTTAAGCGGAAATAGAATGCCTTCCAAATCTACTTATTTTTATCCGAAAGTATTATCGGGACTAGTAATAAACAAACACGAATATGGCATTGTTCGGTAAACCCAAATATACAATTGTAAGATTGAAGAAAAAAGAGATGCCCGAAGGTCTCTGGACCAAGTGCGAGGGATGCTCTGAGGTCTTGTATAACAAGACCTTAGAGGAAAACTTTAGAGTTTGCCCAAAGTGTAATTATCATTTTACTCTTGGGGCTTATGAGAGAATAAACATACTTTTAGATAATGGTACCTTTCAGGAATACGATAAGGATATGATTTCGATTGATCCTCTTCAGTTCCGGGGTCCAAAAACTTATAAGGATAAGTTAACTACCGACCAGGGTCTAACCGGTTTGAAAGAGGCAGCAGTAACTGGCGAAGGGTTATTGGATAATAAAAAGATAATCCTTGCGGTTACCGATTCGCGTTTTATTATGGGTTCCATGGGGTCGGTAGTAGGAGAGAAGATAACCCGCTCCATTGAGACAGCAACAAAAAATAAATTGCCGATAATTATTATCTCTGGTTCTGGTGGTGGTGCTAGGATGTATGAGGGAATGTTTAGTTTGATGCAGATGGCCAAAACCTGTGCTGCCCTCCAGCGTCATCATAAAGAAGAACTTCCTTATATTTCAGTGCTCACCAATCCTACCATGGCAGGGGTGATGGCTTCATTTGCCGGTGTAGGCGATGTTATTATCGCCGAACCCAAGGCATTAATCGGTTTTACAGGACCACGCGTAATTGAGCAGACTATAAGGCAAAAACTTCCGCCAGGATTTCAACGTTCAGAGTTTCTTCTGGAACACGGTCTTATCGATATGATTGTGCAGCGCAAGAACTTAAAGGAGACCTTAAGTCGATTACTTGACTATTTGAGTTAAGATATTATAATACTATAACGAAGGAACAAGGTTATGGCACAGGTAAGCCTAAAAGATGTTTCTAAGGTTTTCCCCGGCGGGATAAAGGCGGTCGAGCACATAAATTTAGGTGTTGAGAATAAGGAGTTCATGGTTCTGGTCGGCCCTTCAGGATGCGGGAAGTCCACTACCTTAAGAATGATTGCTGGGCTTGAAGATATTAGTGCGGGCGAGATTTATATAGGTGATAAATTAGTCAACGATGTCCCAGCAAAAGATCGGGATATTGCTATGGTATTTCAGAGTTATGCTTTATATCCGCATATGACCGTCTTTGAGAATATGTCGTTTGGTTTAAAACTTAGACATTATCGAAAACACGAGATTATTCAACGTGTAAATGAAGCTGCGGATATCTTAGGAATAAAAAATTTACTTAATCGCAGGCCCAGAGAACTATCAGGTGGCGAAAGACAACGGGTTGCTGTAGGTAGGGCTATTGTGAGAAAACCATTGGTATTTTTGTTTGATGAGCCCTTAAGTAATCTGGATGCAAAATTAAGAGTCCAGATGCGCACCGAAATACATAAATTACATATAAGGCTTCAAACCACAATTATTTATGTTACTCACGATCAGGTTGAGGCAATGACTATGGGTGACCGCATCGCTGTAATGAAAGATGGTATATTACAACAGGTAGCAGATCCCATAGCCATTTATGATTATCCCAAAAATAAATTTGTTGCCGGTTTTATTGGTTCGCCGCCAATGAATTTCATGAGTGGCAGAATTATCAAGAAAGACGGTCGTATATATTTTGATGAGGGGAAAATTCAGGTAAAGTTAGTAGAGGATATGTATAATAAAGTTATACCTTATCTAGGCAAAGAAGTAATCTTTGGTATACGCTCAGAAGATATTTATGATAAATTATTTGTTTCCGAGGCTCCTCCCGAAAATATTGTGAGGGTGACCTGTGAAGTAGTTGAGCCGATGGGTTCAGAAGTCTATCTTTATTTAAATACTGGAAGACATACCTTTATTGCTCGCGTAGGAGCGCACGATAGACCTGGGGTTAATCAGGATATGGATTTGGTTTTTGATATGAGCAAGGCGCACCTCTTTGACAGAGAGACTGAGGAGACAATTATCTAGCCTGTAGGCAGGCAGGAGTCGGTCCCAATTCGTATTTTCCTACTTTTTATCTTATTTATATTCCTACCCATCTTTTTAATTGTCTATTTAAGGGTTTTACCTTTAAATTGGCTGGTCGTATTTTATCTGGGTAATATTTGTATTATACTTTATGCTTTCAAAAAACATCGGCGCCGGATCTACGACCTTCAGCTTGAAAGACAAGATATCAATGAAAGAATAAATGTTTTAGAGGATCAGATACAACAGGAATCTAAAAATAAAATTGCCCTTCAGGAAAAAATAAGACGTTACAACAGACTAAAGGAGATCATTGAAGATATAAATCAGGATTTAGACTTGGAGTCAATCGCCGATACTCTATGCGAAATTACCTTTTCGCTTATCGCAAAAAATAGAGGCGTCTGTGTTCTTTATATACTTGATAGTCCTGCCCAGTTAAACCTAAAGCTTTTTAAGACCAAAAGGGAAGATAAGAGATTAATTATCAAGGCAAAGGAAGGTGATATATTTGATTTTTGGGTCTTAAGGCATACTAGTCCCTTATTAATAGAAGATATTAAAAAAGATTTTCGTTTTGATTTATATAAATTAAGAAGTCAAGACCTCAGGCCGATTTCGTCTCTAATTAGCGCACCATTGATAAGCGAACACAGATTTTTAGGTATATTAAGACTTGATAGTCCGGGGGCTAATTTTTATACCCAGGATGATTTGAGGTTCTTGGTGACCATTTGTGATTTAGGGGCAGTGGCTTTAGAGAACGGTGAGCTTTTTGGAAAAACTCAGGAGTTAGCTATCCATGATGAGTTAACCTCGCTTTATACC
>CAYOMI010000211.1:0-3014 GCA_964405005.1 uncultured Planctomycetales bacterium
GCTATTACCAAAAGCAATTAGAAGCGATGATCCCTGCGGTAAAAATTGAAGCAGGAAAAAAGGCAGTCTTTGTTATTCAGAAAGGAGTGCAAATTGAAGGCCTTGAAATTGCAGGCGATAATTTTGGTTTTATTGATTACTAGCGGATGCGCCGCGTCTAAAGGAGTGATTAAGGACAGCCCGAATAAAGTAATAGATGTGTATTTAAAAGGTGTCTCAAACGCAAAAGCAGATTCAGTTAACTACATCAAGGAAAACTTAAAAATTAGCCAGGCCTTCGGCTATGTTAAGCCTTATGTTCCGGTAGTTAAGCCTGCAGATGTGCGGCTGGTATGGATACCTGCGCATAAGTCAGAACATTCTTCTGAAGTTTTAGTTAGCGGCCACTGGGTTTATCTTATGGTTGAGCCTTCAGGCTGGTTTATAGAGGCGCAAAGAGAGGATAAAACAAAAGTTCCTTTAATCGTGCCTTATAAAAAAGAAAGCAAAAAATGATAAAAACTAAGACCATAGAGAGTTTCTTTGAGGAAGGAAAATCTTTTACAGAACTCCTTCCTTATTCTAGCTACGAGAATGGCTTTTTTGTGCTTAAGGACGGAAGCTTAGGTCAGGTTTGGGAGGTTTCCTTAATTGAAAGCGAAACAAAATCCACAAGCCACTTAGAGCAATTAGCCCAGAACATAGAAGGCATCATTATCCGGCTTCCTGAAGAGATAGTCAGCTGTCAGTTTATGCTGCTCTGCGATGAGGATTTTGAGGATAGATCTAAAGAATACAGCAGCTTGGTTGAGTCTTGCGATAACCAGATAGTAGAAACGTGTTTTCAGAGCAAACTCGCTCATTTAAGAAACGGAAGAAAAGGATTCTTCCAGCAGCATACCGGTTCCTATTCTTCAAAGAGAATACGCTGTTTATTTACCCTGCGTTATTTTCCTTCTTGGACGCATACAACTTTTAAGGATAAATTGCAGTTCTATTTTGCCGGAGAGAATACAATCCGCAATAAACTTTTGGATGACTTTCTGGTTAATTGCCAGAGCATTAACAGATTTTCTGATGTGGTGGAGGGAGTCTTTAAGGCCTGCGAAATCAAATACTCTAAACTAAACGAAGAAGATTTACATAAGCTGCTCTATAAATTGCTTAATCCCAAACGTGCAAGAACCCTGCCTATGCCTGTATTCAGGGAATTTGAATCCTTAGAGGACCAGCTTTTATACAACTTCCCGAAAGTAACCGGCGAAGGTTTTGAATTTGAGGGCACTCATTTTAAGGTCGTTACCTTAAAAGAACTTCCTTTAAATACTGAAACCGGCATGTTTACCGCAGAACTTACCCGGGGCACGCGCTTTTCCATGCTGGATTTATTAAAAGACTTTATCATGGTGATTAACTTTTATATTCCAAAACAGGAAGAAGCCATAAGAAGAATAAAGATGCAGAAGGCCTTTGCCTTTATGCAGCGCACCACTTATTTTGGCGATAAGTCAGTTGAGGCGGCTGAGAAAAAAGAAGAGCTTGATTCTGTAATTAGGGAAACCTTTTCCTTAGGCCACAAGATAATTTATCCCAGGATTCATTTTATTGTTTCTGGGGTTTCAGAAGAAGAATGCGAAAATTCCATTGCCAACATCTTAAACGTTTTATCGCGTATGGGCTGCGAGGGCCTGAAAGAAGAGATTATCGCAGGCTCATTATTCATCTCCTGCCTGCCTTTGTGTTTTGACCATTATTACGAAAGATTTATCAAGCGCACCAGGCGTATGATCTCAAGTAACCTTGCTGATATGCTTCCTTTATACGGCTCAGTCAAAGGAACACAAACGCCGGCTCAAGTGTACTTAAACAGAAGGGGAGAATTAGTAACTTTAGATTTCTTTGATTCCAATACCAATCCGCACGCAATCATTATTGGAGCATCAGGCGCGGGAAAGAGTTTCTTTGTCAATGACTTTATCCTGCAGAATGCCCGGCTGGATAGCCATTTCTTTGTTTTAGATAAAGGCGATTCCTATAAGAAGCTTTGCCAAATCTTAGGAGGCCAGTATATCAGGTTTGAGTTGAATGAGCCGGTGACTATTAATCCTTTTTTAAAAGAGCCAGACCCGGAACACATGTCTTTTTTGGTAACAGTATTATCCGAGATGTGCTCTGGAGGAGACGAGCGGGAACGACTCTTTAGAGAGCAGGAAGGAGTTTTGCAGAAGGCGGTCCTTGCTGCTTATGAAGACAGGAAAAATAAAGATGAGGAAGTGACGTTATCAGATGTGGTAGAAAAGTTAAAAAGCCATGCCTGTAATAGAAAACTCGGGCTTGGCGAGTCAATAGGCTTAAAGCTTGTTTTAAAGCTCGCGCCTTTTACCAGGGAAGGCCAGTACGGCAGGTTTTTTGACGGACAAAACCAGTTTAATCTCAACTCAAGGTTTACGGTATTTGAGCTGGGGAATTTAAGTGCTCACTCTGATTTGCAGCTGGTGGTTCTTTTAAATATTATGTATTTTATTACCAATTTTGTCTCATCTAGCCAGATGAAACCCAAGCGCAAATTCCTGCTTATAGATGAAGCATGGAGCTTGTTGAGGCTAAAAAACACCGCTGAATTTATCACTAATTCCTTCAAGACCTACAGGAAATACCACTGTTCAGCTGTTGCTATTACCCAGGAGATAGTGGATTTAATCGGAAAAGAGTGCGGTATTGCCATACAGGCTAATGCGGCAAACAAGGTATTTTTAAAGCAAGAGCCGAACGTGGTTGATTCCTTAAAAGGCTTTGCTTCTTTATCGGATAAAGAGATAGAACTGCTTAAATCCGTGGAAACCCAGAAAGGAAAGTTTTCAGAAGCTCTGGTTATCTCTGATACATCACGCGGGATAATCAGGCTGGTGCCTGACCCTTTTCTTTACTGGCTGGCAACCAGCGACGCCAAAGATAACGAATATCTGGATAAAAAACTCACGGCCCTTAACAATAACTATTTAGAGGCGCTTAATAAATGCGCCAAGGAGTATCCT
>CAYOMI010000212.1:0-2998 GCA_964405005.1 uncultured Planctomycetales bacterium
ATATTACCGAATATAGCTTGTATGGGTTGATTTATTTTATCCCCATATCCAAGGCCGCGATTGAAATATTTTTTGTATTGGCGTTTGTTGCGTTCATTTTGAAAAAGGCCATAAATCCCGACTTTAAATTTCTGCGCAGCCGCGCTAATTTTTTTCTTCTGCTATTTATCGTTTTTAGCGCGCTTTCTTTGTTTAATAGCGGGCCGTATCTTATGAAGGGTTTTAAGGCGCTGTTTTTTAAATGGTTGGAATACATAATTATCTTTCTCATGATTCAGGATACGGTGCGCAATTATAGAAGAGAGCGCATTTGCCTGTTTATATTATTGGGCGTTAGTTTGCTCACCGGTATGGATGCCCTTTCTCAGCGGTTTTTTGGGATAGAATTTTTGCGCCAGAGAGCTATGATAGTCATAAAATCAGAACCCGGCTTGCATGCTGTTACCGCATCGTTTAATCATTATAATGACTTCGGCGCCTACCTTGCGCTGGTTGTATTTCCGGCAATGGGTTTATTGTTTTCAAGGCAAAAAGGATTGTATAAAGTCCCTGCGGCTCTATTGGTTATTTTATTAATAGCGTGCCTTTTGTTGACATTTTCCCGCGGCTCATGGCTGGGTTTTATTGGCGCTTTAGTATTGATGCTGGTGCTATCCCATAGATTCGGTTTTTTAAACATTATTCTTGGGACTATTTGCGTGTTTTTGCTGTTTTTATTATTTTCTTCAAGCTTGGAAGCCCGGGCGCGCTTAATCTTTCAGATAGAAGGCGACGCATCAAGATTCGCCATCTGGAGGGGCGCGTGGCTTATGATTAAAGAAACTCCATTTCTGGGTAAAGGCTTGGGCACATTTATGGACTATTTTCCCAAATATGCGCCAAATTTGGGCGTTCAATATACCCATAATTGCTATTTACAAATTTGGGCGGAGACAGGAATATTCAGTCTAATAGGTTTTCTGTTATTTGTAAGTTCAATTTTATATGAAGGGATAAAGAAATTTAGGCAAAATAATGATTTTGTTCTCTTGGGGTTGATTTGCGGTGTTTTCGCTTTTTTAATCCATAGTTTTTTTGATACGCACTTTTATTCTTTACAGCTTGCTGTTTTATTCTGGGTATCCCTGGGGCTAATTTGCACAAAGAAAACCTTAACTTTAAAATAACTTTATATCAAGAATCGTATTAGATGAACCTCTGCCGACTTATAAATTCAGGGATCTAATAGGCCATAAAGCTTACTAACTTAGAGCCCAGCATTGCGATTAAGTTACAATGCTGGGCTTTTGTATTTGGGGAGATATAAATGTATTTATATCAAATCAGTCAAGTTGAGTGTGCAACTTCAGCGACCAGTGGACACAGAGAGCTTGTTTTTAGTTTGTAGTTAATGATGTTGGTCTGGGTGGATTGATGGCTTATAATGGGGTACCCCATTATAAGCCGCAAGAAAGGACCAAAATGAACGCATCCACCCTCGTTTTAGAAAAAGAATCACCTCATGCTACCCCCGGCTCCGCCGCAAGACTTATCCGCGAAGTAAGATATAAGACCCGTAAGCGAGTCTCATCCGAAGACAAGATCAGGATCGTCCTCGAAGGCTTCCGCAAGGAAATCCCTACATCAGACCTGTGCAGGCGCGAGAGCATATCAACCGCCATATACTATTCATGGCTTAAGGATTTCATGGAGGCCGGTAAAGCGCGCCTTAAGGGCGACGGTCTGCGTGATGCTACGAAGAGCGAGGTAAAACATCTGCGCGATGAGAACTCACGTTTAAAAGAACTCCTGGGTGAAGCCGCCCTCGAGAACCAGCTTCTTAAAAAAAGTCTGAATGCGTAAAGAAGGGCTGGCATAGAGATATGGACGAATATATGCGTGAGGATCTCATAAAGAAGGTGGAGTTAAAAGAGGGTCATAGACTGCACGTGTTGGGTGATCTTGGCATTCCGAGATCTACCTACTACAAGTGGCGTAAGACCTATGATAACGACGGCCTCCCCGGTCTTGCCAGGACGAAGCCGAAAGCCCGGCATATATGGAACCGGCTTACCGACACGGAGCGCCAGAGGATCCTTGAGATAGCGAGGCTCCATCCGGAGCTACCCTCAAGGCTTCTGGCGATCAAGATTACAGACGAGGAATCATTCTCGGTATCTGAGTCTACGGTATATAGGATCCTGAAGGATAACAATCTCATCGCTCCGAGGCCATTACCCGAGATGCCGGCCAAGAAGGAATGGCAGCATAAGACCAAAGGGCCTGATGAGTTATGGCAGACGGACGCAACGAATATCTTCGTTGTGGGCTGGGGTTATTACAAGCTCATCCCGGTAGAGGATGATTATTCGCGTAAGATCATAGGCTATGACGTCCTGCCGGATGAGACGGGCTTTAGCTTCGCCGATGTGGTGGAGATCGCCATTGAGAACGCCCGGAAAGAAGGCCATCTTGTCGATAAGGACAACATGCCTGCGCTCTATACCGATAACGGACCCGGCTTCATATCGGAGGTCATGGCAGATTACCTCGAGAACCACAAGATACGGCATATATTAGGCACGCCGTATCACCCTCAAGGCCGTGGCAAGATTGAGCGGTTCAATAGAACCATAAAAGATAAGCTCTGCCTGGTGATATATTGCTCTCCGCAAGAGCTTAAAAAGGCCGTGGACGAGGCGACCACGGCGTATAACGCCAGGCCCCACGAATCGCTCGGCAACGTATCGCCGAACGATGTCTATGCCGGCAGAAAGGAGGAGATATTAGAAAAACGTAAAGAGAAGAAGCGATTGACCATGGAACGCAGGAAGGCGTATAATCTGGAAGGCAAAACTAACAACCAAAACAATGACCCGGACCAGCGTCAAGCCGCAAACTTAAATAACGCCGAAGTGTCCAAAAAGGTCTGAAGATATACAGGCTATGGATTTTATAACGGTAGATCAGGAGATCGACCAGATATCCAAGGATCTGGTGCAGAAGATAAAGATAGCAT
>CAYOMI010000213.1:0-2958 GCA_964405005.1 uncultured Planctomycetales bacterium
GTCTAGGACAAGAGCTTTTCAAGCTCTCGACAGGGGTTCAAATCCCCTTGGGGACGTTTAATTTTTATGTGCGGGATAATTGGATATATCGGGGAGAAGTCAACTCAGGCAATACTTTTAAACGGGCTTAAGCGCTTAGAATATCGCGGTTACGATTCCGCGGGAATGTGTACACTTTTAGAAAGCAAGCAAATGCTTTCTGTGCGCAAGCTGCCAGGAAAGGTTAGGGACCTTGAGCATCTACTTAATAAAAAACCCCTTTCTGGTATGCTAGGCGTTGCTCATACTCGCTGGGCAACTCACGGGAGTCCAAATCAAATCAATGCCCACCCGCATCTTGACTGTAAAGGCGAAATTGCGCTTGTGCATAATGGGATTATTGAGAACTACGCAGAATTAAAAAAAGAACTGATTAAGGAGGGTCATAAATTTTTAAGCCAAACTGATACTGAAGTAATTGTCCATCTTATTGAAAAGTTCTACTGCAATAATTCCTCATTGGAAGAAGCCACGCGTAGAGCCTTAGAAAAATTGGAAGGTTCTTTTGCCATTGGCGTGATTTCCAAAAGAGAGCCAGATAAATTGGTGGGTGCAAGGCTGGGAAGTCCCTTGATTGTAGGTTTAGGAAAAAATGAAAATTTCTTAGCTTCGGATGTACCGGCAGTTTTAGAACATACCAAAGAGATCGTTTTTTTAGAAGAAGGCGAAGTGACAGTTTTAACTAAAAATAATTATAAGATAACAAATCTTGAAGGCAGAGAAATTTCTCGTTCATCTACACGCATTAACTGGGATATCTCGCAGGCACAGAAGCAGGGGTATAAATATTTTATGCTGAAAGAAATTAATGAGCAGCCCAAGATTATCGAGAACCTTCTTCAGATGCGCATACAAAAAGAGGGCAAGATAGTTTTTGAAGAGCAAAATATTTCTGAAGAAAAACTTAAAAATATAAGAAACATCTCTATTGTTGCCTGTGGTACTGCTTATCATGCCGGCCTCGTCGGCAAATATATCCTTGAATCCATTTGCTCTGTTCCGGTTGCTATTGATGTTTCTAGCGAATTTAGATACCGTGATCTTTTAGTTGATAATAATACCCTAGTCATTGCTATCAGCCAATCAGGAGAAACTGCAGATACCTTGGCAGGCGTAAGAGAAGCCAGAAAACGCGGCTGTCCAGTGCTTTCTGTATGTAATGTTCTGGGCTCAACCCTTACGCGGGAGTCCGAAGGAGTAATTTATACTCACGCAGGACCTGAGATAGGCGTAGCCTCCACTAAAGCCTATACTGCCCAGCTGGTCGTCCTATATCTATTTGCTTTTTATCTTGCCCAGATAAGAAATAATCTGTCTGTAAGCAAAATAAATAAATATTTAGATCTGCTCCGACAGGTTCCAAAGCAACAGGAGATGATTTTAGAGGAGCAGGATGAAATAGCCCGTCTTGCCCGCAGACATTCGCATTTTGGCTCATTTCTCTTTTTAGGAAGAAACATAAACTTTCCTTCGGCTTTGGAAGGAGCGCTCAAATTAAAAGAGATTTCTTATATCCCTGCAGAAGGTTATGCTGCCGGAGAGATGAAGCACGGTCCCATTGCTTTAATTGATGAATATCGGGCCGTAGTCTGTATTGTGCCGCAGTCTAAGATTTACGAGAAGATGATGTCTAATATACAGGAGATACACAGCCGCCACGGAAAAATTATTGCTATAGCTAATGAGGGCGATAGGCAGATTAAGGAATTAACCCCAGAGGTCATATACATACCCCAAATAGATGAATTCTTCTCGCCGCTTTTAGTAGCACTGCCTTTACAGCTATTGGCTTATCATATCGCAGTAAAACGCGGTTGCGATGTTGACCAACCCCGTAATTTAGCAAAATCGGTTACAGTGGAATAACTGGATAATTATGAGGAGTAAAATTAAAAAGATTATTTTAGCGGGTATGGGTATTTTATTTTTTGTCTCTATGGGATATACTCAGTTTTCTCCCCGAAGAGAAAGAATAGTAGAGCGTATTAGGCAAAGGAGGCTCAAGCGTCAATCGCCCTATGGTTCAGGAGACTTTCGCAGATTTATTAACTTTGAGGGAAAAGAAAGATTTTACGATATACATGTTCCTAAGGGTTATTCCAAAGATAGGCCTATGCCTTTGGTTTTAAACCTTCACGGCGGCTCAGGTAATCCTGTACAGCAGCGTCAGGATACTGAAATGGATAGGACCTCTGATGCTAATGGGTTTATTGTAATTTATCCTGGAGGAACAGGACCAGTTGGAAAATATAAATTTCTTTTTTGGAACGCAGGTATGGGTAATAACTCGGCAGTAAGAAATAAGGTTAATGATGTAGGTTTTGTTAAAGCGCTACTTGAAGATATATCAGAGATTTTTAATATTGACCCAAAAAAAGTTTATTGCACAGGAATTTCAAATGGTGGTGCGATGTGTTATCGGTTAGCCTGCGAGATGACCGAATGCTTTGCTGCCATTGCACCAGTAGCAACAGTTACAGATTTTGCTGTTTATAATCGAGAACCCACAAGACCCACTTCAATAATCCACTTTCATGGCCGGCAAGATGAAGTGGTTCCTTATAAAGGCGGCACCTCGCCGGTAAAAACCCTGGCGAATACTAATCTGCCTAGTGTTGAAGAGACCATAAAATTCTGGGTTAATTTTAATGGCTGCCCTTTCTTAGCCCCCACAACTTTTAAAAAAGGACAAGCCACCTGCGCTAAATACGGACCGTGCAAAGAGAATACTGAGGTTATCCTCTGGACGCTTGAAGATGCAGGTCATACCTGGCCAGGTGGTCATATAAGATTACCCGAGACAAAAGTGGGCAAGACTAATACGGATATTTCCGCTAATGACTTGATATGGGAATTCTTCCGTAAGCACCCGAGGCCATAATTATAAGATAGCTCCCTTAAATAAATAATGTTATATAT
>CAYOMI010000214.1:0-2956 GCA_964405005.1 uncultured Planctomycetales bacterium
GACTTAAGCCCTTTATTTTTAATTGCTAAATATATCATGCTATTAGTAATCATTATCCTGATTAAAAATACTAATCCGCGCCTGCGCATTGACCAGGCATTAAAGTTTTTTTGGGGACCAGTTACTATATTAGCCATTATAGCGGTTGTTTTAGCTTTATTGGGATTATAATATGGATTTAAAACTAAAAGCATTAACTAAGTCGCTCTGGGTATTTCATGCCGCATGCTCTCCTTGTAATAATTGTGATATTGAAATTTTGGATGTTCTTACCCCCCGTCATGATGTGGAGAGGTTCGGAATAGTCTTGGTGGGAAGTGTGCGGCATGCAGATGTATTATTGGTTACTGGTATTCCTAATTATAAGACCAAGGAGAGACTTAAGAGACTATATGCTCAGGCACCCCAACCTTGTTTAGTTGTAGCCATAGGTAGTTGTGCCTGTGGAAGAAATATGTTTAAGGATTCCTATAATAGTCCTTGCGCGGTTGACGAAGTGGTTCCCGTAAGTGCTTATATTCCGGGTTGTCCGCCTAAACCCGAGGCAATTATCGCGGGAGTTGTCAAATTGATACAGAAGGTACAAGAGAAAAAGTAATGTCTATAGTAGATAAGATTAAAGAGGGGTTAGGAGATAAAATAATTGATTGGTATCAGCATGCATCGCGCAGAATATATATTTCAATTAAGCCAAGTGACATCAAGGAAGTAGCGCAAATTTTATTTAGAGACTTGGGTTTAAGATTGGCAACCGCTTCAGGACAAGATACGCCAGTTGGCCTTGAGATACTTTATCATTTTAGTTTTGATAAAACCGGAGAGATAGTTTCTGTGCGAGTTATCATAAAAGACAAGAAGAAACCCGAAATAGATTCTCTTGCACCTTTATTTCCTGCGGCAGAATGGATTGAGCGTGAGATGTGGGAGATGCTGGGGATTAAGTTTATTGGGCATCCGAATCTAAAACATTTGCTTTTAATCGATGAATGGCCGCAAGAGCAGTATCCATTGAGGCACCAACATGAGTCATAAAGTCGTCATACCCATAGGTCCATACCATCCTTTACAAGAAGAGCCAGAGTTTTTCCGGCTTTATGTAGAAGGAGAAAAGGTTGTGGATATTGACATCGTTATTGGCTATAACCATCGCGGTATCGAAGAGCTTTCTGAACACAAGCATTTTGACCAAGTAACATTTTTAGTTGAGCGGATCTGTGGTATCTGTTCCACATCGCATCCCTTTGCCTATGTGAATGCCGTAGAGGATTTGGCAAAAATACAGGTTCCAGAAAGAGCACTTTATATCCGCACAATTATTGCTGAAATGGAGAGAATTCATAGCCATCTTCTATGGTTGGGATTAGCTGGACATTTTATTGGATATAACACGGTTTGGATGTGGGCCTGGAGATATCGGGAACCGGTTTTGGATTGTTTCGAAATGATTACTGGTAATCGTAATCACTATGCAATGATGAAAATTGGCGGAGTAAGACGCAACATAAAAGATGAAGATATTCCTATATTAAGGAAGACACTCGATGATTTGGTTCCGGCAGTGAAAATGTTTGAGGGTGCAGTAGTGGATGATCCGGTGATAAGAGCAAGACTTAAAGGTATTGGCATTTTAACTAAACAGCAGGCAATTGATTGGTGCGTCTTAGGTCCTACTGCCCGGGCTTCAGGCCTAAATATAGATGTGCGTCGAGATGATCCTTATGGTGCATACGATAGAGTAAGCTGGAATGTGATTGTGCAAGCAGAGGGAGATATTTTTGCTAAGACTGTAGTAAGAATTTTAGAACTTTATGAGTCAATCAGTATTATCCAGCAGTGCCTCGAGAAGATGCCCAAAGGCGAAATTGATGCCAATGTAAAGGATATACCTCCCGGAGAAGGTATTGGACATGTTGAGGCACCCCGGGGTGAGTGTTTTCATTATGTGCGCAGTGATGGGACAAACCGTCCGATTAGACATAAAATCCGCGCACCCAGTTTCATGAATGTGGCTTCCAATAAAATTGCTGCAGTAGGTGGCACTATCTCGGATGCGGCAATTACCTTGGCTGCAGTGGATCCCTGCTATTGTTGCACAGAGAGGGTTATAGTTTTGGATAAGGCAACGCATAAGAAGATATTGAATGGCTGGGATTTGATAAAGCTTTCGCAAGAGAAGACAGAACAGTTAAAAAAGTCTAAAGGTTTTCCCGCCTAGTGGTTAAATTAGAGGCGGGATCCCGCCTGCTATAGAATAGATTGGCGGGAAAAAGTCTAAAGGTTTAAAAGTTAATGGAAAATTTAACCATAATAAGAGAAAAGATAAATCAGATGGCAGAACTTGCACTTTCTATGCTAAAGACTACCTTTGATGGGTTTATGAAACATGATTTAGATATTCTTGGTACGGTATTAAAAGATGAACAGAGGCTCAATGAGATGGAGAAAGTGATTACTTTGTCTTTGATAGATATATCTAAGGACAAGATCAGCGATACTGATAAGAAAAATATTATACTTCTGACCAATATAATTGGAGATTTAGAAGAAATCGGTGATTATATCAAGGATATGATTGAACGGATTGAGATAAAGATACAGGAAAAATTGCTTTTTAGCGACGATGCACTCTCGGAATATAAACACCTTTATAGTGCCGTTGAAGCGGCGCTCTCGGATGCAATAAATTCATTAAAGATGAAGGATAAAAATTTTGCAAAAAGAGTTTTGTGCGACGGCGAACACGTTGATGTTCTTGTGGGAAAGTATAGACAGACGCACGCCTATAGACTTATTTCCGGGACCTGTGACCCGCGCGCAGGAAATATGTTTTTGGATCTTTTAGATTTTGGCGGGCAGATTTTTCACCATACCAAAACAATTGCTAAAAATATTTTAGAACTAAGATGATAAATTCTTTATATCCTTGGTTTAAATTAGATAATCTTAATGGATTTAT
>CAYOMI010000215.1:0-2909 GCA_964405005.1 uncultured Planctomycetales bacterium
GCGAGTAGACATTTTGCGGAGGGATTTGCGAGCGTGCATAAGAAATTTTTCGGCAAATGTGCTCAAGGATTTACGAGGAGCGTAGGACGCTAATCCGATACAGGCTATCCGTAGCGACGAAGTAAACCGTAGAGCACGGCGAAAAATTTTAAGCACCTCGAGCAATATCCCGCAGCAAAAGTGTTATCCATGTCTTTAGACTCTACTTTTTGCCTTCAAGATTTTTATAGACAAAAACTTCAAAATATGTACAATATGATAGTTAAATATTACCGCCAGGCACAGTATGCTTGTAAACATAAAAAATAAGAAGCCAAAATATTATCTTAATCCCCAAGGCGAATTTATTATTGAGAACTACAACTTCGCCAAACCCTTTGCCAACTTCTTCCCGGGTATTGCCGGCAAATACGGAATACCTATGTGGGTATTCTATGTCAACCGCAGCCAGGGTATTATCAGTCTAGGCACTAAAAGCAAAGATCATTCTATATTAGAGTTCTTCCCTGCAAACAAGGCCTGGCAATTAGTTTCCGCGCAGGGATTCCGGACTTTTATCAAAGCCCTTTCGGGAAACAAAACCATATTCTATGAACCCTTCCATAACGGCTTTACCAACCTGGGATTCAATCTCAGCAATAAAATGTCTATTACTTCTTATGACCTCAAACTCCAAGAAGAAAATTTTTCGTTGGGTCTTAAGGTAAATGTAGAATATTTTACCATTCCCAATGATTCATTCGCTGGCTTAGCCAGAATTGTCACTATAAAAAATATAACAAAAAAAAGGCAAAGGATACAGCTCTTAGATGGCCTGCCGCAGGTTATTCCCTATGGCGTAAGCAACTTATTCTTAAAAAAATTAGGCCGCACCATAGAGGCCTGGATGAATGTAGAAAACCTCCAGAATAACGTTCCTTTTTATAAACTAGATGTTGACCCCACCGACAGACCGGAAGTCATCCATATTAAAGAAGGAAACTTCTATTTAGGTTTTTATTTCCAGAATAACAAGGCAAAGATTATAAGGCCTATCGTTGACCCTAAGGCTATATTTGGTCCGGTTACAGATTTTTCCTGCCCCCGTCAGTTTTTAGCCCAGAAAAATTTTAGGCCGCCTCAAACTGAGATAATCAAAAGTAAAACCCCCTCTGGTTTTCTGCTTTTGAATCTTGAATTAGCAGGACAGGAAGAACAAACGCTCTATTCAGTCATCGGCTATATGCGTAGCCGCGAGATTCTTAATTCTTCTATTGCCAAGATTACTGCCGGGGGATATCTTCTTAACAAGAAAGAAGAAAATAAGAAACTTATTGCCCAATTACAGTCCGAGATAAATACCGAAAGCAGTTCAAGAGAATTTGACTTTTATGCCAAACAGACCTACCTGGATAATATCATCCGGGGAGGATACCCAGAAGTTTTTAAATGTGGCTCGTTCGAAACAGTATTCTATCTGTATCAGAGAAAACATGGCGACTTAGAAAGAGATTACAATAAATTCAACCTCTCCTCCACCTATCTCTCTCAAGGCAACGGCAACTATCGCGACCTAAACCAGAACCGCAGATGTGATGTCTGGTTTCATCCTGACATAAAAGACGAAAACGTAATCAACCTATTTAACCTAATACAAACAGACGGCTTTAACCCCCTGGTAATTAGAGGAGCGCATTTTACCATCAAAAATAGAGAAAACCTTAGGCTGTTATTGCCTGATTTAATTGAAGAAAAATATGTATCGCAGCTCATTTCTTTTCTGGATAAACCATTTACACCCGGAGATGTAATTTTATTTCTCCAAGACCGCAAAATCAAACTAAAAGTTTCTTATGACGAGTTTCTTAATGCCTTATTATCTAATTGCCTCAAACACGAGGAGGTTGAACATGGTGAGGGTTTCTGGATAGACCACTGGCACTATAACCTGGATTTACTTGAAAGTTATCTCGGCATTTATCCTGAAAAGTTAAAAGAGATTATTTTTGATAAGAAGATTTTTACTTTTTACGATAATACTGAAACGGTTAAACCGCGCAGTGAAAAATATGTGCTTAAAGATGGGGCTGTCAGGCAACTACATTCTGTTATTCCTGATAATGCTAAAAGGGAAATGATTAAAAAAAGAATCGAACAAGGCAATACTGTGAGGGCAGATTTTGGTAAAGGCCAAATTTACCAGACCTCTTTAATCAATAAATTATTATGCTTATTAGCCAATAAACTGGCATCGCTTGATCCCTTTGGCTGCGGTATTGAGATGGAGGCGGATAAGCCCAACTGGTTCGACGCCTTAAATGGCCTGCCTGCCCTATTTGGCTCTTCGGCATGCGAGACATTTGAGCTAAAAAGACTGGTTATTTTTATAAACGATGCCTTAAAAAGAACCGGCATAGAGAAAATTTACATTACCGAAGAAATACACAAATTCCTGGCAGAACTAAATAACCTTATTAACGAATACTCCAACAGCAATTCCCAAGAGAGGGATTTTCAATACTGGGATAAGAGTTATGCCCTCAAGGAAGACTACCGGCATAACACGCGATTTGGTCTTAGTGGAAAGGAAAATGAAATACCTCTCTCTGATTTAAAATCCATCCTTAATAATGCCCTTAAGAAAATAGAATCGTCTATTGAAAAAGCGCTGGATAAGAAGACAAATATCTATTATTCTTATTTTATAAACGAAGTTACGGAATTTGATATTTTAAAAGACCACTTTATAAAAGCGAAAAAATTCAAACAGATCAGGGTTCCTTTCTTTTTAGAGGGACAAATGCATGCCCTGAGGTTAGCTAACAATACAAACGAAGCAAAAAAATTATATACGGCCGTAAAGAGCAGTGAACTCTTTGACAAAAAACTTAAAATGTATAAAGTAACCGGCGTGCTTAAAAGCTGTCTCT
>CAYOMI010000216.1:0-2831 GCA_964405005.1 uncultured Planctomycetales bacterium
GCAAAACAGATATAATTTTGAGAAAAATATGAAAATGGTTTGCGACAGAGTATTTTGCCCTGCTGCTCCAACATTCCAGAGATATGTTAAAGAGCATTCAAATGCAACTATAGACAGTTCTGGCAAGACAACAAAAAAAGTAGGAGCATTGGTAAGCTCATTTTTTGCTACATACGGAAAAGATAGTGACTGCAGTGCTGGAATAGATACAACTTATGCTGGAATGCAACAGGTTATTAAAAATTACAATGATAAATACAAGTACCATGAGAATCAAATTATTCTCCAGAGAAATTTTACGAGATAATCTTGCAATCAGAAGACTGTATAAGGCAAATAAAGGAGTATAAATACCGAAAGGATTAAGGGAAAAAGTATCTTTCAAGAGACCTACAAAGATACTTAAAATAAGAGCCCACTTTAAATCAAAATAAAGACTGGCAAAAACTACAGCGATTAAACTGAGGTCTGGTTTTACGCTAAATATCTTAAAATAATTTAGGAAAGTAACTTCAAGTGCAACGCAGATAAAAACAATGATAAAGAAAATCCTTTTAGTCATTTAACAATTACAAGCACCTCTTCGATACTGGATAACTCAACCGCTGGCTCTATAACCGCATAACGGCTTAACCCTGAAAAATCTTCCCCCAGTTCTGTCACTTTTCCAATCATCAAACCCTTGGGATACAAATCCGTCAAACCCGAAGTTATAATTATATCATTGGGTTGAATATCGGCGTCTTTAGACAGATAACGCATCACTAAAGAACTGCCCAGCCTGCCACAGGCCAAGCCTTCCTGCCGACTACGTTGAACGAGAGCTGATACTGCAAAATTAGAATCGTTAATAAGCATAACCTTACTTGTGGATATTGCGGTCTCAATTACCCTGCCTACCAATCCCAGATAATTTATTACAACCATTCCCTCTTTTATACCATTATATCTTCCTTTATCGAGAATAATTGTGGAGGACCAGTTATCCGCAGAGCGACCAATTACTCTAGCAGCTATAACCTTATAAGGAGATTGTTCTTTTAAAGAAAGTAACTTATTGAGGCGCTTATTCTCTAAAGATAATTCTTGCATTGCATTGAGCCTTTGCTTTAATAAATCTATTTCTTTTATTAATTTTTCGTTTTGAATGAGATTGCGATGATAAAAAAATATACCAGCAATTTCCCGTTTAATAAGCGATAAGAAAGTTAAGGGATATTTTAAGGTATCTAATGAGGGTTTTCTTAAAAGGGGAGCTAATGTGGCAAGGCTTAAAAATAAGCAGATAAAAACCGCAAGACGAACTAATGTTTTCCTTTTGAGTTTAAACACATCTTGTTATGTTAAACTAGGTATGTATTTCAGATTTTATAGGAACGGTGACTTTCTTCAGATAACGTATCTCGTTTAAAACCTTGCCTGTGCCTTGGGCCACGGCGGTCAAAGGATCGTCAGCTATATACACGGGAAGACCGGTTTCTTCAGAAATTAATTTATCTAAGCCCCTTAATAAAGAACCTCCGCCAGCCATAACAATGCCATGCTCAATTAAATCCGCAGCTAATTCAGGTGGTGTTCTTTCTAGAGATATCTTAGTTATTTCTAAAATTGCACGTAAGGGCTCTTGTAGTGCTTCTCTTATTTCCTCTGAGGTTATGGTCACGGTTTTGGGTAAACCTGCAACCAAATCCCTTCCTTTTACCTCTAAGGTCATTTCTTCCTCTTGAGGGTAGGCAGAACCAATTTTGATTTTTATCTCTTCAGAGGTGCGTTCTCCAATCATCAAATTATACGTTTTCTTTAGATACTCAATAATAGCCTCGTCCATTTCATCTCCGCCTATACGTATAGATTTAGAAAAAACTATACCTGCTAAAGAAATTACCGCAATTTCCGTGGTTCCGCCACCTATATCTATTACCATATTGCCTATCGGCTCCTGGATAGGAAGACCCACACCTATTGCTGCAGCCACCGGCTCTTCAATTAAAAACACTTCTCTTGCGCCAGCCCGCTCAGCAGAATCTTTTACTGCGCGTTTTTCTACTTCTGTAATACCCGAGGGTATAGCAATAACAATTCTGGGTCTTACAAGAACTCTGCGGTGATGCACCTTCTTAATAAAATACCTTAACATCGCCTCAGTTATTTCAAAGTCAGCAATAACGCCGTCTTTCATAGGTCTTATGGCTACGATATTGCCAGGAGTGCGGCCTAACATACGCTTTGCCTCTTCTCCTACTGCTAAAACATTAGAAGTACCTCTCTCAATAGACACAACCGAAGGCTCGCACAAAACCACGCCTTCGCCCTTAACAAAAACAAGGGTGGTGGCTGTCCCTAAGTCAATACCCATATCATTAGAAAATAATCCCAGAATATAATTAAGTATTTTTTTAACTTTATCTTTAAATTTATTCATTCTACTCTCCCTTTATGCCTAATGGAGGAATTCTACCAGAGATTAAAATATATGTCAAATAAAAATTTAGAAAAAATCGTAGAATCTAAAGCCATGGCTAACACTTTTGCTTTTTAATGGTTATAATAAGAAGTAAAAAAAAGTTAAATGAACCTGGCGTTTTTCTCGCTCAAGTCGATTTTCCCCGCCACAGGCGGGGCGCCAAAGGTCTTTCGCATTTTCGGTGGCTGCGGAACTCGCCATCCGAACCTTTCCACGTTCGGATTCCCGAAAATGCTCAAGCTGCTTTGGCTAAAATCTCCATTCGCTCGAAAAATCGCCAGTTTCATTTTTATATTTATATTGCAGATTATCTTTAGCGGGTGGCTTGGCTGTTTTCGAACAGGGCCTCTTAAGGACTGCCGAGCGG
>CAYOMI010000217.1:0-2828 GCA_964405005.1 uncultured Planctomycetales bacterium
GATTAAATTAATTATATAGTAAATTTCGCAGACAATTACCAATAAAAGAATAAACCACCAACCCAGCCAGGTAAAAGAAAATAGGCCTACCCAGAAACCAGAAAAAAACAGCCATAGATACTTTTGTCCTGAAGAAGAAAAACTATAAGACTTTATATATATCCATACGATTAACAATGATAAAGTTAAACTCAAAATATCCATATCAAACCAACCGCTACAACTGCGCGGTAAAATAATAGGAGCCAGGCCCACAAATAGACAGGTAGTTATTGCTGCCAAGTTTCCGAAGCGATAAAAGCAAAACAGATATAATAAAATTATAAAAATTGCGCTAAAAAACAAAGGGAGGTAAAAAATAAAGGTAAAAAGAGGCACGGTTTTAAACAAAGAAAAAATCTTATAAAGAAAAGCCGCTAGATAGTAAAGAAAATATGTTCCGGACATTCGAAAGCCCAGAGGAGCTAGCATTAACATATCCCATTCTTCTCCATTTACAATCTTGTCTCCCGGATGCCCAGAGCGCAAAATATTATCCACATACCGCCCCCAATGCCAACAATCCAATTCCATAAGATAGGTCTGGCCAGAGGTGTCTTGATAGCGGTTTTTTAATTTATAATATTCATCCTGTATCTGCTTTTTTATCTCTGATTTTTGCTGTTTTTTATAGTTAGAGATATAGGTTTTGATGAGAGTATTTTTGGCGAGTTCAGAAAAGTGAGGAAATTTTTCATTAATATTCTTTACTGCCTCATCGTAAATCTTATTTTCTACTGTATATCTGGCTTGCTCTTTTAATTGGGGAAAATAAACGGGGAAACTGCGGAAATAGAGGTTTAAAAATAAAACTGCACTTAAACAAACAATTAGAATAATTCGTCTTTTCATAATTACTTTCTTAGAGTACTAATTCTACCCTAATTTTTATCGTTTGGCAAATGAAAAAGGAGTCCTAATTAATGGGTGGAGATGGAAGGCATTAAAAGCCTGGTTTGCATAGATATACTGGGGTTATCCGGCGTTCCGCAAGAGCCAGGATTGGCAGGGTTCCAACAGGCAGTAATATTCACATCTACATAATTATTAGTGGAATTATAGGTAAATATGCAATTTGAAATCTTTTGACTGAGTACCTCTATAGTTGACAGACAATTGCCACCGGAGGGATTATGTTGAGGGCAATATATAAGAGTATAATTTCCCGCATAATAGTAGTACCTGATATATCTATCTGGAGGAATTGAGTCTACTTGGCCATTTAGATTATAGTCTATCACGCCGTGTGCACATGTTCCATTAGCACAGACACCAGTACACTGTACCAGATTAAGAAAGACCTTAGACATATGGTCTAACGCGTAAGAAACCTCATTTTGTAATTTTGCCCGCCTGTCTGCAGTAAGCACGTGATAACGACTGAATATATCGATACTGGAAAAACCTATTACTATAACCGCAATCAAAGATATAGCAACTATCAATTCTATAAGAGTTAATCCTAAACTTCGCCTGAACATAGAATTAAGGTGAGGTCTCATTCCAGGTTATATTGACTCTTACTCTGCGCAAACTCGTGTTGGTTATATTGGTTATATTGTAGTGCGGGGTGTAGTTAATATTATCCAAGGTCGAATTTGTACCAGTATATGAACCTACACTAAGACTATTATTTGCTTGATTCCAGTTGTCCTGACGCACGTGCATTTGTAAAGGGTCTAAAAAGTATTTTCCTAATTCTCCACCTGCCATCCGCGAGCGACTATGTAAAATATATCTTTTTGCTACAACATAAAGATTAGCCAGGCCAACCATTACTAAAGACATAATCAGCGTAGAGACAATAATCTCGATTAAAGTAACGCCGCATAAATATTTTCTGCTTGAATTTCTGCTTTTTGACATCTTAATAAACATAAGGGACACCCTTAATTTAGGAATGAACAGGGTGTCCCTACAACTATTTTAAATTCTGTTTCTTAAGGACAACTGGCACTAGGATTCGGCTCGCCATCAGCGTCATTATGAGCAAGCGAATATTGACAATCTAAATAACCACCTGAACCCTGCCTATATGCATTGGTAGTAAAATTAGTCGCTCCCCCTGTAATATTATAGGCCCAGTTATTCGTATTAAGCATTAACCTAAGGTTAGAATTTATATTTGTAATGTTACTGGAGGTATAATACCCTCCAATCTCCATTTTATAAATTCTTTCAGCAGCAGCGATAAGCTTCAGATTTGCTTTGGCTTCATTTCCCAAAGCCCGTTCCTTGGCCTTAGTATAAAGAGGTAAGGCGAGCCCTACTAATATACCGATGATTATAATAACTATAAGAGTCTCAAGAAGGGTAAACCCCTTTTTCATTTATCTATTTAATAACCTATTTTTGTGCAGGCACCTCCAGATCCACCTGAGCAGGTAATGTTGCCTGCCTCATTTATACTTAAATTATAGGTACCATAGCCGGGATTCTGATTAGCATTACGCGAAGCAGTAGCAAGGCTTGCAGAACTATTACCTGCCCTAATAGTAAAAAACTTGGCAGTGGTGTTCTCAACATCTAATGCAGATATACTAGAGGTGTATGCGGAATACTCAGCGTAATACCTTAACTGGCCTGAACGTACAAGACCTATAAGTTGAATTCCTTCTGCTGTTCTGGCTTTCTCAACGATGCGGAAATACTGCGGCATAGCCAGACCTGCCAAAATACCAATAACAATAATTACAATGATTAACTCTAACAAAGTAAAACCCCTTTTCATCTTTCTCTCCTTTCTCTAAAATTTATCTTATTAGACCTTTTTTAAATATATTTATATT
>CAYOMI010000218.1:0-2814 GCA_964405005.1 uncultured Planctomycetales bacterium
TTAAACACTTTAATGCTATGACTAATATGCGCTTGGGCCTAAGGTATGCTCAATGTGAAGATATTGAAAAGGCAGCCGGTGAATATATGGATAAGCTAAGGAAGAAAAGCGAAAGCGAGTGCGTTAAGGAAAAGGTAGCCACAGGCTTGGATATTGACAGCGCTCTTAAAGCCTGCAAAGCAGGTAAGGACCCTTTTGCCTTCCTGAAGAATGCCGAAGGCATTCCCTTGGCACAGGGAGGCAAAATAAACGTGCTTGCAGATATCTTTAAGAGAATAAACATCCCGCAAGAGAGGAAAGAATTCATCGAGTCCGTGGTTGGCGAAACCACTATTACCGCCTCCCAGATTGAAAACAATAAAGGCGAAAAGTCAATCTACAAGGTAAACGAGGAATTTAGGGATGAAACCTCGCAAAAACTGTTTTCTCTGGTGGATGAATACATCAACTCGAAAAGTATATCTAACGATTCCCTGAAAGAACTCTCTTTACCCAATAATCCCGTAACAGAAGAACAGATTAAAAATATTGCCTTAATGCCTAAGGCGAAGCAATACATTGCCATAGCTAAAATCTCTTCAGACATAGCTTACTTTAAGACAATCACTAAATACAGACAAGCAATGGATGATCTATTGGAGGCGATGCGCGCACCAGGCTTGGATGATGTGCAAAGAGGCGTTCTTGAGCGGAATTATAATTACCTCAAAGAAAAACTGGAAAGATTCAAAGAAGAAAGGCAGATTTACAAAGATTACAATGAATCCGTAGCCGGCATTTTATCAGAATCTGAGAAAGAAAAGCTCAATACCATAATAAACCAAGACGGAACTGACTCTTATTTCGATGAAACTATGGAAAGCCAGGATAAAAAGGAAATGTATTTGCCAGTAACCGAAAATAAGAACGCGCAATAAAAGGCATAATTCTCCCCAATAGTCATTTCATATCTAGTGCTATGAAGCGCAAAAACTTAAACCCTAACCAACCTATTCTGAGTTAGTTTCCCCTTTAACTTTTCTTAAATTTCGGCTTGACAATAAGTGTCATATGACATATTATAGGTGTCAATGAGGTGATATTATGCTAAAAAAACTTGTTGGTTCAAGAATAAGGATAAATATATTAAAGCTGTTTATCTTTAATCCCGAGAAAGAATACTATGTCAGGGAAATCGAACGCCTGACGAATGAGGCATTTGATCCTATGCGCAGGGAATTAATCAGCCTTGAATCAATAGGCCTTTTAAAAAGCCGTATTTCAGGCAGGCAAAAGTATTATTCTATTAATTCAACTCATACGCTTTTCCAGGAAGTGAAATCAATGATACTGAAAACAGTCGGCATTGGCGATACATTGAAAAGTTCATTGGAGAAAAGGGATGATATACAAATTGCCTTTATTTACGGCTCATACGCAAAGGATACCGAGAGAGCAGAAAGTGATATCGATCTATTTGTTATAGGGGATATTCCTTCCAGGGACCTGCAGGAGATAATTTCCGGAATCGAAAGCCAGACCAAGCGGGAAATAAATCCTACTATCTATTCTAGGGAGGAATTTCAAGAGAAACATAAGAGCAAAAACAACTTTATATCCAATGTCTTAAAAGAACCAAAAATATTCCTAAAGGGAGACGAAGATGGCCTTAGAAAACTGGTTCGAGCAAGGTAAGCTTCTTAAGCATACAGCAACAAAAGAAGAATTAACAGCAATTATGGGAGTAGTCGAAAGAAACTTCCAGGACGCAAGTATAAAAGGTCTATCCAGCGACCAGAAATATATACTTTCTTATCAAGCCGCATTTGAAGCAGCTCTTGCGCTTATCAAATGCTGCGGATATAGGCCTATCAAGGTGGGACATCATTATATTGTATGGCAGTGTATGAAGGATGTTTTGGGAGAGAAGACTCGTAAATCAATACTCCTTTTTGAAAACGCTGCCAAGAAAAGAAACAAACTAAGCTATGATATCGCTGGCATCGCCTCCCAGAAAGAGGCTGATGAGATGTTTCAGGAAGCGCGTGATTTTGTCGCACTTATTAAAGAAGAAACTAAGAGATTCAGTCTTCCATAAAGGTATTTTTTGTTATTGTCCGTTGGGACTAAGATAAGGGGGGTGTATTATGGCAAATATGTATGATAATTCAATAGCCCTAAGTGCTTATAATTCAGATACAGAAGGCTGGCGATTAAGACGACTTGACAGGATAGTTGGTTATATTTGTGCCTTGGCTGATCACTACGGTAATAGTGCTTTGTTAAATAAGATTTCTTCGCTTAATGATTGTAAAGGACAGTTGACGGTAAAATGGAATTCTGCTCCACTGGAAGGTGAAAAAGAAATAGTCGCAAAAGCTTGGTCAAGTATCATAGGTGATGGGGCTGCTAATGTAGATCACAAAATTTAATTACAAAACGCCTCACTGGATCTTGTAACTGTATCACCTTTACCTTAATCTTCTAGTCCAGCCTTAAAATTTTCTTGCCCACCTCGCCACTTTTTCGACAACCCTAACTGCTACTTCAATCGCTTACCACCTTTCTTGCTTTTTTGTTTTCCCTTGCCTCATTTTGTAAGCCTCTTTCTTTTTATTCGCCTACAATAACCCAATCCTGACTTTTGTGCAAGAAAATCCTTCGGAAAAATTCATCTCTACCAAATAAGCCTTTTCGTGGTCTGCCTCGGAAAGGCTTATTTTGTATCAGAAGCATTCTGCCCCTAAAGGGGAGTCTCAATTTTTCCAAAGGACTCCCAGGAAGGTAAGCTCGTTTGGCTCTCGCTTCCCTTCGGGCATGCCTGTTTTCTTGACA
>CAYOMI010000219.1:0-2798 GCA_964405005.1 uncultured Planctomycetales bacterium
ATAAATAATACCCTATAACCTTCAAGGCATGCTTTAATGCCAAGGCCGGTTGCAATGTGACTTTTTCCTTTATGGAAAACTCACCATAATGAATAGAATTTTATCTCTTGTGCTAAAAGCATTGGAGATAAAATTTATTGAACTAAGCCGCCTATGTTAAAGTTAAAGATTGGAGTTTTTTCTATGTAGAAAGTATTAGAATAATTGGAGTAAAAGATATGCCAGAAAAAAGACGGAAGACATATAAATATGGTAATGATACTCCATTAATATGTAAAAACTCTTTGAAAAGTTCCAGATTGGTATAATAACAAAAGAGAATAAAAGCAGCAGCAGGGTAAAAAGCCATGGTCTTAGCACCACTCTTTAAAAAAGAGAAAGTAGCAGGATAATATTTAATATCATTTAAATAATATATCATGATGTATCAACAAGTTCCGGCTCACTAAAGCAACTGTCAAACCAAACTGAAAACCTTGGAATCAAATGATGGACAGACATAGTCCCAATCTTGCAGTGCGGGCATTTTAAAATATCCTTTCCAGTTAGCTCAAGCATAATCTCCTGGACACTTTGTTTCTCCCTCTCACAAGTATAAGCAGAAACTCCCAGAAGTTTTTTTACACAGAAAATATTTTCACTTCTGTTACGGGTACTAAGAAACCCAAAATGCCTGATGCGGGTAAATGAGTCAGGAAGTACATGGAGTAAAAATCTTCTGATAAATTCATCACCTGCCATAGTAACCTCTTTTTTTATATTGCCATCCTTTCGGTCATGGTAGGTAAAGATAACATTTCCATCTTTTACGCTCTTTATCCGTTCATTGGAGATAGCAATTCTATGGGTATAGCGGCCAAGATAATCTAAAACTCCCTGTGGTTCAGCAAATGGTTTTTTTAAGTATACAACCCAGTCTTTTTTGTACAGATCATTTATTAGAGCAGAAAATACTCCTTTATTCTCAAACTTGATAGATTTTCCAGAGTAGGTAAACTTGCCCCTTAGATATGCTTCTTTAAGATAGAATAAAAACTTACCCCTAAATACTACCGAAAGGGCTTTTACAGGAAAAAGAAAATCTTCACTGGCAGGTACTGTCCATCTCTTTCTGTCAGCAGAGATTGCACCTGCTGGTATTATGCAGTGTAGATGTATATGCTGGGCCAGTTTACTATCCCAGGTATGCAGTATGGCAAGGAACCCTACTCTACCCCCAAGGTGGCCTTCTCCAAATTCAAGCAGTGTCTCTGATACACTCTTAAATAGAATGTCATAAATTATCTTCTTGTTTGAACGGGCAAGAATGTTAAGATCATGAGGCAGGGTAAATACATTATGGAAATAGCTGACAGGCAGAAGCTCTTCCTGTCGTTTTTTAAGCCAGCGAAGCTTTGCCAGACTCTGGCATTTGGGACAATGTCTGTTGCCGCAGGAGTTATAGGTAGGATGCTCAAATCCGCACAAGCTGCATACTCTCATATGTCCTCCAAGATATGATGTCCTGCATACCTTGACTTTATGCATGACCCTATGGTGTGATAGTGGTATATTATGTGCCCTGCAATAGGCCTCACCAAACTCCCTAAATATATCTGCAAGCTCCGGCTTTTGGGGTTCCTTGCAAAACTTTTGGCAGCTTTCTATAGTATGTGTAAGTACCATTTTAGATTTTAAACTTTTTTAGTATCCGAAACATAGAGTAGATCCAGAGGGCTTTTAGCAGGACTTAAGTTTTTTCTGGCAACATGGAGATACTTTGCAGTGGAGGTAATAGATGAGTGCCCTAAAAGGATCTGGATGGTGCGTGTGTCCACCCTTGCTTCAAGAAGATGGGAGGCGAAGCTGTGACGAAGTCCGTGAAAAGTGACATTTTTTCTAATGCCTGCCTTCTCTTTGGCTGCCTTAAATATCAGTTGAGGTGTCGAGCGGGTAAGACGTCCTTTTGTTATTTTGTTTTCAAAGAGCCAGAGACTGGGCCTGTATGCCAGCCAGTATGAGCGAAGCTCTGTAAGGAGCCTGGGGGAAAGAATAGTGTATCGGTCCTTATTGCCCTTGCCGTGCTCGATTCTTACCATCATTCTATTGCTGTCGATATCGCATACCTTGAGGTTTGTAACCTCGCTAACACGCAGGCCGCATCCATAGGCAGTCATTAAAACCAGCCTGTGCTTAAGATTGGCTGTGCTGCTAAATAGAGCAAGCAGCTCACCTCTACTAAAAATCTCCGGCAGTCTTCTGGGGGTTTTACGCGGGGGGATTGAAAGAGACATATCTTTTCTATTAAGTGTCTCTGCATAGAAGAAGCGGATACCGGCAGTAATGGTATTAATGCTGCTCCAGCTTAGGTTACGCTTGTTGGTTAGAAAAAGACAATAGTTTTTAAGTTGGCTACTATTAATTTGATCTGGAGATTTTCCATAGTAGCTGGCCAGTCCGGATACTGACCGTAGATAACTTTCCTGGGTGTTTGATGAAAACCGGCGCAGTTGCATCTCTTCTATCATTTTTTCACGCAATGGGGTCATAATTTTTTCCTCCTTCTAAATTAATTACCAATTCGGATGCATGCAAGCATCCGTAAGCTAATATTGTAATATCTTTAAGGGTTTAGTGGAAAAAAGGGTGACCTTTTATTGTTTCATGATGATATCAGAGGATTACTTTAAAAAAGAAAAAGGATGGATGGGCAATTAAATTACAAATAGAATTTGCCAAAACTACCGCGTTAGCGGTTTAGTTCAAGCATTTATATGTAGAGTGTTACGTTATGGTGAGTGAATAAATATTGTCTCTTA
>CAYOMI010000220.1:0-2770 GCA_964405005.1 uncultured Planctomycetales bacterium
CTACTAAACTTTAGTAGAAGCTATCAGCCTTTTCCCGCTTTACGGGATCCCGCCTGCTATCAAATAGATAAGCGGGACAAGGCATTGTGCGAGCCTCATCGCTTAATCTTAAACAGGGTTACCTTTCCGCATTAATCTTTTAATTGCCTCCTTACTTTAAGGTTCCCTTAAATACAGCTTTACTGCCTAATTCCTCCTCGATACGCAGCAGCTGGTTATACTTTGCCAGACGTTCTGAGCGCGCAGGGGCGCCGGTCTTGAGCTGGCCGGCATTGGTAGCAACAGTCACATCGGACAGGAAAGGATCCTCGGTTTCTCCGGAGCGGTGCGAAAACATACAGGTGTAGCCTGCCTTTTTAGCCATATCCACAGTTTCAAGAGTTTCGGTCAATGTGCCGATTTGATTAAGCTTAATCAGCACGGCATTGGCGATTCCCTGCTTTATTCCCTCTGCCAGGATCTTAGGATTGGTCACGAAGATATCGTCCCCGACTAACTGAATTTTATTGCCTAGCTTCTTTGTCAAAATCTTCCAGCCTTCCCAGTCATTTTCAGCTAAACCGTCTTCAATAGAAATAATCGGATACTTTGATACTAATCCGGCATAATAATCAACCATTTCTTCTGAAGATAAACTTTTATTGTCTGCCTTAAGGAGATATTTGCCGTCTTGATAAAATTCGCTGGCAGCCGGATCAAGAACAATCGCGATATCCTTGCCTGGCTTATAGCCAGCTTTATCGATGGCAGCAATAATAACTTCTATAGCCTCTTCATTGCGAGAAAGATTAGGAGCAAAACCACCTTCGTCACCAACTGAAGTACTTAATCCCTTTGATTTCAGGATGCCTTTTAGAGTATGATAGACTTCTGCTGCATAGCGTAGCGCCTCTTTAAACGAAGGCGCGCCAATAGGCGCAACCATAAATTCCTGGATATCCACGTTATTGTCGGCATGCTTTCCGCCGTTTAGAATATTCAAAAAAGGAATCGGCAATCTGACAGCCTCTTTGCCTCCGAGATATTTGTAAATTGAGATTCCTTCTTCCTGCGCTGCTGCCTTGGCGACTGCTAAAGAAACCCCCAAAATAGCATTCGCCCCCAATTTAGCTTTATTCTCTGTGCCATCTAATTTAATCATTAAAGAGTCAATTTCTTTCTGTTTCTTAGGATTTTTTCCAATCAGTTCTGAAGCAATTATCTTATTTACATTCTCAACTGCCTTTAAAACACCTTTACCTAAAAATCTCTTTTTATCGCCATCTCGCAACTCTACAGCTTCGCGCGTTCCTGTAGATGCGCCCGACGGAACTGCTGCTCTGCCTTTTTCGCCACTGTCCAAAACCACATCCACCTCAACCGTAGGATTACCCCGTGAATCTAATATTTCCCTTGCTTGAACATCCGTTATCTTTGACATCTGAACTCTCCTTTTTTAGCAAATACCTTCCCTACCAATAAACTTTTCAATTGCTCTAATCCAAGAGTTCCCCTCTTTAGCAAATTTCTCTTTTGAAAAACGATAGTCGTGCTTGCGCATAAATTCTTTTAATTCACTAACCAGACCTGATAATTTAGGCGTTTCAATTTCAATTAACTCTCTATTGAATTGCCTATTCTTATTTTTCTTAAGGGCAAAAACTAGGTGTGGTAAGCATAAACCAAATGAGCTTTTGTAAGTAATGCTAAATTCAGGATCGTCAAAGCTCTCCCAAAAAACAGAGATATAGCGGTCTCCCGCATCTTTTTCCTGTCTGCAAAACATACAGATCCTTTTCGTTGTACCGCCGGGGCTAATTTCTTTAATTAATTCCTTAATGGAAGTAGGCTTATCTATTTCTTGAAATATTTTCAACGTTATATTCATTAAATCGCTATAAACGATTGCCTGACCAAATCCGTCACCTAACTTGTGCAATTGCCATGCATGCCGATTGCAGAATCCCTGCGAAGCCTGTATTTCCTGTCTTAAACCGGGATCGTTAACACTTTCGTATAAGAAATCATCCATCGATTTATGAGTACTCTTTTGGACTAGAAAGCAAACTGGACAACCTTTTTCCTTAAGAGCATCCAGTAGATTAAAATAGGGCTCGTGTTTCTCCATCTTAAAAATCTTTGATTTTATTGTTTTGGCCTACCTTAACCAAATGGCAGGTATCATTTAGCAAAGATAAACTAAATTGTCCATCTTTATTATCCAGAATACTTATTGCTCCTACATCCTGGATTATCCGCCAAAAATAAGAGTTATCTAACGAAAGGGCTGCACAAATTAGAATTTTTAGAATAACTCTATGTGAAACTATCACCATATCGCCTTCACCATCCCTATGAAGCTTATTCAACACTTTTGACACTCGCGTTCTTACGAGGCCTAAATTTTCCCCATTTGGAATTTTTACCTCATGAGGATATCTTAACCAATTCTCATAGACTTCGGGAAATTGTTTTTGCGCTTCTTCAATGGTTAAACCCTGCCATTTTCCGAAATCAAAATCAATAAGGTTATCATCTATTTCCGTATCGATGTTCAATTTTCTTCCAATGACCTGGGCTGTTTCTAAGGCACGTTTAAGGGGGCTCGAATAAATACTTTTTACATTAAAAGTAGCTAACCTCTCCGCAATGGCATTTGCTTGTTGAATACCTGTCTCATTAAGCGGGATATCTAATCTCCCGCGGAAAACTTTCTTCTCATTCAAGGCTGTTTGGCCATGTCTAACTAAAATTAATCTCATACTAACTCTCCTAAAGTCTTCGCATCAGA
>CAYOMI010000221.1:0-2764 GCA_964405005.1 uncultured Planctomycetales bacterium
CTATATAATGGTTTAATAATAACCATGTTCTTAAGGATAAATACCTCTGGAAAGAATAAATACATTCAAATACTCCACAATTACAGGATAGATAAAAAAAGCAAGCACAAGGCAATAATGCAACTGGGCCGCTACAACAAAGAACGCTATGAATTTTTAAAAAAGGAATTAAAAGATTGGAAACTGCTAAGAAGAGCAGCTACAATCATTAGAGAAATAGAAAATGACGTAGCTAATGTAAAAAGGCTCGTAAAACCATTTGTAAAAAAACTAAACTACAAATAAATACAGAAAGAATAACATGGGAGTATCAAAACAGTACCGTAAGGGATTAAAATACAGGGTGGTATCAGCAAGGTGTAAAACTCTAGAGGCCCTTTTTTCAGTAAAGTTTAAAGACGAGCTTGGAATGAGCCAGACAGAAGCCAGGCTTCTGGGTGATAGAATTGGAAAATGGGTTTATCTAAGAGATGATATAAGGGGGCCAAATCAAATAATATTTGAAGCATCCATTGGGAAAGGCTCATTTGCTCGCCGCTACAATTATGTAAAAGAAATAACTCTTACAGCCTATGATATAGAAGATCTGGATCTTGAAATTGAATTTGGACTAAGCACTTTTAAGACTGCAAGACTTCTTAGAATGGTTGAAGAAGCATACAGCCAGGACAGTCTTTTAAGTGCAAAGCAGCTTACTCTTCTTCTAACTGTCACTCCTACAGCATTGAGAAAAAAAATTAAAAGCTTAAAAGACGAGGGCATATTTGTGCCAATTAAAGGAATGGGCATAGATGATAGAAAAAGAGAAAGTCTTTTTCGCTCCACATGGGCCCTGTCAAAATATTTTCAGGATATTTCTCTTGCCGAGATCAGAAAAAAGGCAGGACTATCAAAAGAGCGTTTCAGAAATATATGCTCCTCTTTTGTAGAAATAGTAAAGAAAAACCTTCCCACAACAGATGAAGAAGAGCTTCAGTGGACACAACTGGTCAAAAAAATTCCAGAAGTTAAATTAGACGAGCTTAAAGTCACAACAATTCCCTTAAGGGGAGCACTTGACTGGGATGATTTTTCAATTGTTTTAAAAAAGGATTTTAATCTTTCTCCCATAAAGCTTACTGCAATAAAAGAGGAGGTTGAGGAGGTAGTTTCTTGCCTTGTGCAAAAAAGAGGGCCAGGTGATGTAATTTACTGGGCAGTATCAGCAGGAGAACCTGCAGGAAAACCACTTAGCCAGGCAAGACTTGTAGCAACAACACTTACACTTTATGATCCGGCCGATATGCCGGATAAAGATACAAACAGAGACATTAACAGGGTATCTGATATAAAGTTTAAAAAAGCAATCCGCCTTGCTGGCCAGGCCAAAGCAGCAGGAGCATACCTTACCTATGCTGATCTTGGATACCTTTTGGGTATTCACTCAGGGGCTATATCAAGGCTAATAAATGCAAGTCCTGACGTAGTTGTGCCCTTAAGAGGACAATCATGTGACATAGGGCAGGGCATTACCCACAGAAAGAAAATAATCGGCCTTTATCTTGAAATGCATACTGAAACAGAAATAGCATCGGCAACAGGACACTCATATGAATCTATTGAAAATTATATAAACGAATTTGCAAACATATATGTTCTCTACAGCAAGGGCATGCCCCTTGCGTTAATTCGAAGGGTAACAGGTAGAAGTACGCGGCTTGTAAGTGCCTATATAGAGCTTATAGAGAAATATCAAAGCCCTGATTATGCTTTTAGGTTTTCTCACCTAAAACAAGTATTTAAGCTGCATAATTTAAAAAAAAACGAACAATAGATAAGGCCTATATGGACAGACATGAAATTTACCGACCGCTTCTTGAAAGAACACTACAAAATTACCAGATGCAGCATCTGGCAAGAAAGTATGATTTTGGAAGGCAGTCTCTTGTTTCAAAGCTCATTATTGAGCGTATTAATAAAACCATGGATGAGGCTGAAGAAGTATTGGGCATAACCAGGGTAAAACCATTTTGTCTTTATCTCAAAAACAAAAACCATATGGCAATTCTTCCACTTTTTAGTCCTGAATACCTTGAGCCACTTCTTAAAGGAAAAACTTTTAATGAGGCTAAATCCATAGCGATAGATAAGCTTTTTAAAATATACAGCAGGTCTTTTGCCAAAAAAGGCAGAGATAATTTTCTATCTATTGTAAACCCATGGTCTGCAGCACGCCTAAAAAATCCTGGCAGCTATAAGAAAAATTACGTAAGAAAACCCCGCTCTTATGAAAGCATAGACAATCAAAAATGGGGCCAGTTTGTCCAAAGCGCTAACACATCTTCTCCTCTGAAGCGGTTAAACATTGCTGATATGTGCGCCCCTGAAAAAGCTGTGCAGGAGCTTTGCCTTTTTATACAGAAAGAAGTAGGCTTTGGAAATGTGCTTGCAAGGCAGCTTGTCGAAGACATCATCAGCATAAGGGCAGCGGTCTGTCCCCGGACCTGCCAGCTCAGATCAGGCGAGATGCCAATGCTTGTGACCCATGTATCAGCAAAGCTAACAGAAGATACCGATACCCGCTATAGAAAACTTGCCCCTGTAATTATTACAGTTCTGTCCAAAGAGGAAATAGACAGACTGCCTGACTCAATAGATGAATACCTTGAAGCCTTCTCTAAACGCCTCCTAAGGGTCTGCTTTGAGGCCTACAGGCAAAATGGACTGCTTACCCTGCAGGAAATGCAGTGGATATTTATGGTAAGCGCTACAAGAATATCAGAGC
>CAYOMI010000222.1:0-2698 GCA_964405005.1 uncultured Planctomycetales bacterium
GAACTAAAGCGTGCCTTACCACATCGGAACCTGTAAAGTAAATAAATTTTATTCCTGTAATATCTTTTAAAATTTCCTGAGCCTGCAGAAGACCAATGGGTTTTCCTTCGGGTAAATCGCTTTGAGTTATATCTCCGGTAATAACTGCTTTGGAATCAAAACCCAGGCGGGTTAAAAACATTTTCATCTGTTCAGCTGTGCAGTTCTGGGCTTCATCCAATATAATAAAAGCATCGTTCAGGGTTCTTCCCCGCATATAGGCTAAAGGCGCTACTTCAATAATACCTGTTTCTAGATACTTCTCAATACGTTCCGCTTCCATCATATCATATAAGGCATCGTACAAGGGCCTTAGATACGGTGAGATTTTTTCGTACATATCTCCGGGTAGAAACCCTAAGGATTCGCCTGCCTCGATAGCAGGACGGGTAAGAATAATCCTTCGCATTTCCTGTTTTTTTAAGGCCTCTACAGCACAGGCCATCGCTAAATAGGTTTTTCCTGTTCCTGCAGGTCCAATACCGAAAACAATATCGTATTTTTTAATTGCCTCAACATAATCTCGCTGGCCCTTTGTGCGCGGACCAACCTGTTTGCCTAGGGCTAAATGAACATTATCCATATCCTGTAAATCTAAAGAAAAGGCTCTTTCGGGTTTTTTAAAATTTGAAATTAGGTAACGTAAATCAGTGCCTCCAATTTCTGTCTGTCCGGACCTAATTCCTTCTAATAGATACTCAATAAGAGTAGTGGCTTTTTTAATATTACTGGCTATGCCGCTTATTTTTAAATGCTCTCCCCGTATAGTTATCTTAACCTTAAAATCTTTTTCTATAGATTTAATATTCTCATCGTGGGGACCAAAGAGACTCTGGGCTTCCTGATGGTGTTGTAATTTTATTATCTTATCCATTATTTTTATTTTATTTTCTCGGGTACTTCTTTTAACTGTTCAAGCGGTATATTGAGGACCTGGCCTGGATAGACCTTATCGGGAGATTTAAGCACGTCTTTGTTTGCTTCATAGATTTTTAGCCATTTTTTCGTTGTGCCATAGAATCTCTGAGAGATTTTCTGTAGCGTATCGCCTTTCTGCGCAGTATACTGTTCAGTTTTTATCTCGACTGGGGCTTTGGCCTCGGACATTTCTTGAGTCTTGCTCTCTGTAATATAACCGCGATTTCCCCAGATCTCTTGATCCTCTTCTGTCTCTAGAACATTCTCTCCCGATATATCTTTTTTGGGCAATCTCTCAAATTTTATAGGGGGGAACATCTCTACTTCTACGATCTGGGTAGTACGGGTGGGTTTTCTTTCTTTCTCTCCTGCAGACGCTTGCCCTTGAAGATAACCGCGATTGCCTGCAGTTAAATCCTGATCCGTTCTGTCCTTAGTAACCTGATATGTCCTTACGATACAACCTGACAATATAAAAACTGAAAGTACAAAAAATAACAAATATTCTTTTTTCATGCCTTCCTCCTTTTCTTATTTACGGTTAATCCCAGTTCTTTTAATTGTCTTTCTTCAACTTCAGAGGGCGCATCAGTAAGTGGACAGATTCCTGCTGAGGTCTTAGGAAAAGCAATTACTTCCCTGATACTATCCTCGCCCGCTAAAATTGCCAGTAATCTGTCAAGGCCAAAAGCTATTCCTCCGTGAGGCGGAGCACCAAACTGAAAGGCCTCTAAAAGAAAACCAAAGCGCTTATGCGCCTCCTCCTTATTTATGCCAATAATATTAAATATTCTCTCCTGGAGTTTTGGTTCATGGATTCTTATTGAACCAGAACCTATCTCCATCCCATTTAGTACTAAGTCGTAAGAACGCGCTCTGACTTTATCCCGTTGTTTCTCCAGTCTATCTATATCATCGGGATGTGGCGAGGTAAAAGGATGATGTTCGCTTTCCCAGCGTTTTTCTTCCTCATTGTATTTAAAAAGTGGAAAATCTACTACCCAGGTAAAGGCAAATTCACTACCTCTTTCTTTTCTTAAATCAGGTTTATCTGAACCATATTTACTCTGTGCCTCACTAAATTTAATGCGCGAGAAAGGTATTTTTATATCTACACCTTTTATTTCCCTAAAGATTACTTGCATTAAATTTTCAGTTAAGGTAAATACGTCTTCCTCATTTATAAAAGACATTTCAATGTCTAACTGGGTGAATTCTGGCTGGCGGTCAGCGCGCAAGTCTTCATCGCGAAAACATTTGGCAATCTGGTAATATTTCTCAACTCCCGCCACCATTAAAATTTGTTTGAATAGTTGCGGTGACTGAGGCAAAGCATAAAATGAACCTGGATTTATTCTGGAAGGAACAAGATAATCCCTTGCACCTTCGGGAGTGGATTTGGTAAGTATAGGGGTCTCGCATTCAATAAAGCCTTCTTTATCCAAATAAGCACGTATGATTTTATAAAGATTGCCTCTTAAGACAAAATTATTAAAAATACCCTTTCTTCTTAGGTCTAAATATCGATATTTAAGCCGTGCCTCTTCAGTAACTTCAAGGTTTTCTACGATTTCAAATGGGGGGGTAAGGCTGGGATTAAGGATTTCCAAATCCCTGGCTAAAACTTCTATCTCGCCGGTGGGTATCTTGGAATTTATTGTGCCTTCTGGACGAGCATTTACCAGACCATTTACCTTTATCACGAATTCATTTCTTAAATGCTCTGCCTGCTCATATATAT
>CAYOMI010000223.1:0-2693 GCA_964405005.1 uncultured Planctomycetales bacterium
GCTTAATATTATACTGCCTTGCGGATTTCGCACTAAAGATTTTTGTCTCCAGTCCTAAAATAAGTGGTAATTGGATACTTTCAGTTTGCTCATTGACATCAAATAATACTTGGTCCTGGTCTACATAGAAATATCGGTATAGTTTTACTAGAGCAACGGGTTTACGTCTTATAAATTCCACAAATATGCGATTAGGTAACACTCTAGCCAAGCGAATCTTACGATAAATAGGATAATTCTCTGCTATATAAGCAGACTGCGCCTCCAGGTCAATCTCAAATATATTTTTACCTTTCAGGTAAGACAAATCAATCTTTTGACCACTGGTAATATTATCCTCAATATATTTGACCTTGAAATAATCAGAAGTCAGAAGAATTTTAGCTAGATTTATAACGATAAACAAAATACATATGGATATTATCGCAGTAACAACTACCGGTTTAATCGCTAAACGCAGGATTCCTATAAAGGGGTTATATTCCTGCTTTTTCATAAGCCCCTTGAATTAATCTCAAGCATAATTCCGCAAAATCTATCCCAACTGTCTTAGCTGCCTTAGGCAAAAGGCTCGTTTCGGTAAGCCCCGGAATGGTATTTATTTCCAAAACATACGGTGTATTCTCCCGACTTAAAATCATATCCACGCGTGAGCAACCAGAACAACCCAAGAGTTTATGCGCTGATAAAGCAATATCCTGAATTTTGTCTGTAATCTCTTTATCCAACTGAGCAGGCACTATATACTCAGTCATTCCCGGCTGATACTTAGCAGTATAATCAAAAAATCTTCTTTTGGGAATTATCTCTATCACCGGCAAAACTTCTTCATTCAATATTCCTACAGTAACTTCCCTGCCCCGAATGTACTCTTCGATAATTACCCTTTCATCAAACCCAAATGCCAAATCTAAAGCGTTATTGAGGTCTTCTTTTTTATCTATAATAGATAAACCGATGCTCGAACCATGCGTAGCTGGCTTAATCACCCAAGGTAAATTAAAATTATTTTGCATCCTCCAGTTTGTATTATAAAAGTCTTTATCTACAATTTCATATTCAGGTACATTTAACGCGTGGGTCTCAAACATTTTACGCGAGGCAATCTTATCCATGGCAAGCTGGCTCGCCCTTACGCCCGAACAGGTATAAGGAATTCTAAGGTCATCCAAAATTTGTTGAATCTGGCCATCTTCGCCAAAACGACCATGAAGTGCTAAAAATGCACAACTTATATTATGTGATTTAATCAAAATGATATTCTCCTCAACATTATCTGTCTTTATGTCGAGGGGAACCACATCTATACTGTGCTGCTTTAGGCTTTCATATACTGTCTTTCCAGACTTAAGTGAAATTTCCCGTTCGCTGGAGGGACCACCCATTAAAACTCCAATTCTGCCAAAACGATTATTAATTTCAAATTTTACTGCCATATCTTTATCTCTGGTTTTAGACTTATGTTAAATTTGCTTTTTACTTTTTTCTTTATCAAACTCATTAATTTTAAAACATCTTCTGCAGTAGCATTCTTTTCATTCAGTATAAAATTGGCATGTTTTAAAGAAATACGGGCTCCGCCAATTCCTGTTCCTTTTAGGTTACACAGATCTATTAATCTACCTGCTGATATACCTTTTGGATTCTTAAATATACATCCTGCTGAAGGTCTTGAGAGATCTTGGGTAGATTTACGCTTCTCTAAATATCCACTCACCTTCTCTTTAATTTTACTTTTATCTGTCTTAACTAACTTTAAAATAGCGCTCAAAATTATATATTTTTCCAAATTGGACTTACGATAAGCAAACTTTATCTGCTCTTTACTCAATTTCTTTATTCTACCATTGCCATCCATAACCCTTACCTCTTCTATCAGCTCTCCTATATTCTTACTCCAGGCACCTGCATTCATCACCAATGCTCCACCTAGTGTGCCTGGTATACCGGCTAAAAATTCCAACCCTCCTAATCCTTTTTTTTGCGCTACTGAAATAACCTGATTTAGCGTTGCAGCACAGCCAACTTTAAGATGATTATTATTAAGCGAGATTTTTCTAAAAACCGGCGAAGATAATTTTAAGACTACTGTATCTACTCCCTTATCGCCTACTAAGATATTGCTACCTCTGCCTATAACCAAAAAAGGTATATTATATCTCTTTATACACTTTAGCAACATTTTTAATTCTTCAATGTCTTTGGGTTCAATGAAAAATCTGGCCGGACCACCAATCTTAAAGGTGGTATGCTTGTTCATCTTCTCTCTAGGTCTAATTCTACCTTTTAAAACTCTTAGCCAATTCATCACTGATTTTATTAATGTCTCCGGCTCCCAAAGTAATTACCAAATCACCTGACCTTATAATGCTTAAAATATGAGTTACTATTTCTTCCTTTGGGGAAAAAAATATCTCTCTGTAAGGAGTATATTCTTTTATTTTATCATATATGGCTCTGCCTGAGACCCCTTCCAAAGGCATCTCGCCTGCTGCATATATATCTGTAATAACCACGTAATCCGCTATATCGAAACAGCGGCTAAAGTCATCTAAGAGTAATTGTGTGCGACTATAACGATGAGGTTGAAATATCACCACGACTCTTTTTCTTAAAGTTCTTATTGTCTCCAGGGTTGCCTTAATCTCGGTGGGATGATGGGCATAATCGTCAATAACTAAATAATCTTTATC
>CAYOMI010000224.1:0-2692 GCA_964405005.1 uncultured Planctomycetales bacterium
TTGTGTCCGGTTACTTCAGCGATTTTAGAAACAAGCGTTTTTAGGTTTACTCCTGCCGAGCGCAAGGTAATCTTCTTTTCAAAAACAGCCGGCAGCTCCGGATTTTGGCCTTCTGCTTTAGCCAAGGGCATTTCTTCCTTAGGCTCTTTTTCTTCAAGAAGAGGCGGTTGCGGCTTTTGCGCCTCTTTTAACTCTTCAATGAGTATCTTTGTCTTCTCTTGCTGGTTTAGCGCAAGTAAAAGATTCGGGCAGGACAGTAATATCCCTGACGCTAAAATTAAGGTAATTAAACGCATAGGGTTCTCCTCCTTCTTTTTTCTCTGGTTCTCTCTTGCCTTTAGGGCGATCTATAGGATAACTGAATTCCTTTCTCCACTGGGCAGGCTCAATTACTACCGGCTCGATATGCTCCGGGACAAACACGCCGTTTGCAATATGCGCTGGAATGCGCACATTCTGCACCACCGGGCTTACCCAGTAAAAGTACGGAAAATCATTGCCGTAGAAGCTCTGGGTGAAATCCTGCATATTTTCCTTTACTCCCAGCCGGTAGCCTGCTTCAAAAGTCTTGTCTTTCCTGCTAAAAGTTGAGCAGCCGGCCAGCAGTACAAGAAAACTAATGATTAAAAATCTTTTAATGTAAACCATAAGGATACTCCTTGGCGCATTTATTAAGCGCCTCTAAATAGTTATTGTTAAGGGCCTCTAATTTTCTCTCCAAATATTCATTATCCTTTGCATCACTGGTTGCCAGCCAGTAAAGAAAAGGGTCAGGCACCAGCCTGATTATCCCGCGCGATGCATCAGAGATAATTAAGGCCTCTGAGAATTTTCCTTTTTGGGTCTCTACGGATTTAAGCAGCTCTATTTCTTTATCAGATAAGGAGGCAAAGCCTTTTAAGGAATCAACCACGTTCGGCTCTTGCTTTAGGAAAACCTTGTTTGCCGCATTAGCCTGTATGGCAATACCGCACTCTTTTCCCACTAAATCCACTATCTCCTGGGTAATGGCAACAGCTGAACAGTGGTATTTCCTGTAAGTTTTGAAGGAGTTGGTGATAAATTCAGCTGTATTCTTAAGTCTTAGCAGACTCCAGGCCTCATCTATGAGCAGGAATTTGCGCTTGGGTTTCATTTCGCTTGAGGAGACAAAGTTGGTGATAAAGTACATAATGTTTAATAAAACTACCAACTGCAAATCAGAGTGAGCACTTAAATTCCCCAGCTCAAATACCGTAAACCTTGAGTCGAGATTAAACTGGTTCTTTCCGTCAAAAAACCTGCCGTACTGGCCTTCCCTGGTAAAGAGCGTAAGCTTTAGGGCAAGCTTTAAGCCTATTGACTCACCAAGCCCAAGTTTCCTATTACAGGCATGGCTTTTTAGTTTCTCTACCACATCTGATAATGTCACTTCCTCATCTTTGTTCTTTCTGTCTTCATAAGCAGCAAGGACCGCCTTCTGCAAAACCCCTTCCTGCTCTCTGTAAAGCCGTTCCCGCTCGTCTCCTCCAGAGCACATCTCGGACAATACTGTTACCAGAAACGCCAGATGCTCGCTGTCTGGTTCTTTTAAGAATGGGTTTATAGTCACTGGCTCATTTAACTCAAACCTGATATACTGGCCCCCTAAGATTTGACAAAGCTTCCTATAGGAATCGCCTTTATCTAAAACAAAAAAATGGCTATCCAACCGGGCATTCTGCAAAATAAAGTCATTCACAAAAAAACTTTTTCCTGCGCCTGATGCGCCGATAATAATGGCATGGGGATTAGTATTAGAGTCAAAGAAATCTAGAGTTACCGACTCTCCTCTTCTATTTAAGTAGATTTGTGCAGGCGTCTGCGTTCCCTTAACTGAGCCGTATAACGGCAGCATGTCGCTAAGATTAGAAGAGATCATACGCCTGGTGCGCTTGATAAATCTTTCGTAATAATGGTCAAAACACAAAGGCAGGCAGGAGATGAATAATGAGCCTGCGATAATCTCTTCCTTCAGGCCCTCGCAGCCCATGCGCGATAAAACATTTAAGATATTGGCAATGGAATTTTCGCATTCTTCTTCGCAAACGCCGGAAACAATAAAATGGACCCTGGGATAGATTATCTTGTGGCCTAAACTAAAGGTTTCCCTGATCACGGAATCAAGCTCTTCTTTTTTCTCAGTTGCCTCAACTGACTTATCGCCAAAATAGGTTGAGCGCTGCATAAAAGCAAAGGCCTTTTGCATCTTTATCCTTCTTATTGCCTCTTCCTGTTTTGGGATATAAAAGTTAATCACCATGATAAAGTCCTTCAGTAAATCCAGCATGGAAAAGCGCGTCCCCCGGGTTAGCTCTGCCGTAAACATTCCGGTTTCCGTGTAAAGTGGCAGCTCCTTTAGGGTAACAACCTTAAAATATCTGCCTTCAAATTCAAAACCCTCGCCGGATACTTTTGGGAAGTTGTATAAAAGCTGCTCTTCTAAGGATTCAAATTCCCTGAATACCGGCACAGGCAATGTCCTTGCCCGTTTAGGGTTCAGCAGTTTATAGAGGAAACTGTGCATATCTTTTTCATCGAGTTTAGAATATTTGATTTCACAGGCCTTAAAAACGCCCTCCACCACCTCAGAGAACCTGGTAATACTCTGGCAGTTCCCCAGAAAGTCATCCAAAAGTTTATTGCGGATTGTATTCTCTCCGGCAAAATAGAA
>CAYOMI010000225.1:0-2687 GCA_964405005.1 uncultured Planctomycetales bacterium
CATGAGAGAACAGTCCGCTATTGGATTAGAAAAGGCTGGGTTAAGGTAAAAAGAGGGTATACAAGAATAGCTAACGAGCTATTTGAAGCCATAATAGAATACCCATTTACCTGCGCGGAATTGCGGATCATTTTGCTTATTATCCGGAGGACTTACGGATGGAAGACAAGCAAGTCATATATAAGCTATGGCTCGGTAGCTAGAAAATTAAGAACGGATATCCGTTACATTAAAAGGCGGATTAATAAACTGATTTTTGAGAACGTGTTGGTTAAAGAAAAAACAGAATGGGAAAATAGAATTGGTTTGAATAAGCAATATACGTCATGGCAGCTGTGGAAAACCGGACGTATTAGAAACTCCAGACCACTGGGTAGTGGTCAGCAGACCACCAGCAAATAGTGGCCTGTAGACCACCTGCCATAATACAAAGAAACATTTTAAAAAAACTTATAGTAGTAAATAAGAGCTGTGGATTCTGTGGATAACTAACGGTGAAGAATAAATGAACCAAGAAAATAATAGAACGGATAAATTAGCAATAGATGAAGAGCAAGCACGTCTGGATAAATTCTTTGAGATTCTTCTTAGGGTAGATCTACGCACAATACAACGATTAAAAAATGAGAAAGAAAATAACGAGGAAAATAAATCTTTTGACAATGCTTGATAATGGTATATAATATAATTTATGACAAATGTATTAAAAGAAGGCCACCCGGCAAAGTCATATAATGTTATGCAGGCCGCTAGTCTCTTTGGGGTTCATGAGAGAACAGTCCGCTATTGGATTAGAAAAGGCTGGGTTAAGGTAAAAAGAGATTACAGAAATTTTCCAGTGTTTACCGCGCAGGATATCCGTAAAATCAAAAAATGGAGATCTACGCTTAAGGGTTAATTATATGAAAGTCGCAATCTATGTAAGAGTAAGCACAGAGGACCAGGCAAGGGAAGGTTTTTCTTTGGAAGTGCAAAGAGAGTATTTATTGAATTATGCCAAACAAAATGGCTTCGAAGTACATGATATTTACCAAGACGATGGAGTAAAAGGTTGTTCCAGCGGGTATACTTTAGATAGGCCTGCGTTTAGAAAGTTGATGTTCGATGCTAAGTTCAAAAAGTTTGAGTTGGTCCTTGTTTACAAAACTGACAGGTTTAGCCGTAAATTAAAAGATATGTTGAATGTTATCGATGAATTGGAAAGTTTAGGAGTAGCATTCAAATCAGCTACCGAACCTTTCGATACAGCAACTTCGGCAGGCAAGCTTATGTGTCAACAGTTGGGCAGTTTTGCCGAATTTGAAAGAAACCGAATTATTGAAAGGGTGTTTCCTGGTATGATAAAAGGAGTTTTGAAAGGAAACTGGCAGGGGTCTGCGCAGGCGCCATACGGCTATCATTACAATAAAGAGAAGAAGTTATTAGAAACTGTGCCTGAGGAAGCTAAAACTGTTAAACTAATCTATACAATGTATCTTTGTAAAAAGAGTTCAATACAAATAGGGAGATATCTTTTTCAAAATGGCTACCGAAGCAGATGCGGGAATTCCTTTACCGGGCACCATATTCTTTGTATCTTAAAAAATCCGATTTACACTGGTAAGATATTATGGAATGTGCGGCATTATTATAGGACTCCAAAAGGGTGGAGATATACTTTAAACCCGCCTGAAAAAAGGGTTCTTGGTCAAGGTAGGCATGAAGTAATGATTTCTTCCGAAGACTTCGAAAAGGTCCAGCAAATGTTAAAAGAAAATAGAAAGAATTTTGACCATCGCGTAAACCCCAGCACATATGCTTTGACCGGTGTATTAATTTGTGCAAAATGTGGCTTGGGCTACACAGGTTCATCTTATATGACTAATCATAGAACGAAAAAAAGAAAGCCATGGTACTGCTGTTCAGCAAGATATAAGTTCAGGGATAAATGTTCTAATCCGGCAGTTAGGGCGGAAATATTAGAAGCGCAGGTTTTGGACATCATTGAAAAACTAACAGAAAAGGAAGGCAATCTTGCGAAACGCATTGATAATGTCATTAAAGCGCAGGCTGAACCGGATGAGGCGATTCAGCAGCAGATAGATCTAGTTAAAAAAGAGCTGGAAAAGTTGTCAATAAAACAAAGCAAGCTTACCGAAGTCTATTTGGATAATGAAATAGGCATAGATATATATAAGAACAAGAATGCCGCATTAAAGGAAGAAGAGCAGAAGCTAAAGAGGCAATTAAATTTACTGGGAATAAAATTGATAGAAAAAGAGCGTTCCCAGCAGTATCTTTTATCCCTTCAGAAAGTGATAAGTAATTTCAAAGAAACAAAACGAAGCCTGGATCCCCAAGACAGGAAAGATTTGGTACGTTTAATATTTAGGTGGATAAAAATAGATAATTTTAAAATTGTGGATTACGAGCTTTATGAGCCGTTTAAAAGTTATCTAAAAGAAAAGGAGAAAGGGCGGGATAAATGCCAACTCGAGGAGATTCAAGTAGTTCCGAGAAAAAGAAGCCAGTCCTGTATATCAGAACTTTCGGCTGGCCTTATGCTTCGGCTTTACAATACTCTTTATTCATTTTTTAAAATTCAATGAGCTTTAGGCGCCGCGCCTGGGCCGGCGCTCCCGTATCTCGCGTTCTACCGTTCGGCCTGCGTGGGCGCAGGCCTCACTTGGCGCCCCGCTGGGGCGGGG
>CAYOMI010000226.1:0-2669 GCA_964405005.1 uncultured Planctomycetales bacterium
TTGTCTTCTTTTTTGGCTTTAAAATTAAACCTACACAAACAATGGATGTCATCAAGATAACTACAAAACCAGTTAAAATATGCTGCTGCGAGAGTGCCGTAAAGATCGGGGCTTTTTGATAAAGCACATCATTAAGAAAAATAATTACTATATTAAAAAGATTTGAACCAAGCATATTTGCTACTGCCAGCTCTTTTGCACCTAGACGTAAAGCTGCAACCGAAACAGTAATCTCTGGTAAGGTAGTAGCGAAACCAAGAAATAGGCTTCCAATAAAATTCTGATTCAATCTTAAAATCTCTGCCAAATCTCTACCAATATAGGAAAGCCATATTCCTGCACCCACAATTACTGCTGCTGATAATCCATAAAAGACGCCGGCTCTTCTAAAAGAAATGTGCTCATATTTAAGTATTTCTTCTTCCTCTTTCTTAAGTTCTTTTAAGATTTTCTGTTGCCCTTGTTCAAACTGAAAGATTATCCTTACCGAATTCAAATAGAGAATTAAAATTAAGAAACTAAAAATGGAGATATTGGCAAAACTTATTGGAAAAAACTTATATAAAAAGATGCCTGTTATGGCAATTAATAGTGGTATTAAGCTTAAGACGGCGGTCAATAATTGTCCTGCTGAAATCGCACTTAATAAAGGGCCGCCTCTATATAAAAAATCTAGTAATACAAGGTTAAGAAGATTGTAAGTATTTGCTCCAAATAAATTCCCTACGGTTAAATCAGGAGCACCTACAAAGAGAATGCTTCCTACGCCAGTAAATATTTCGGGAAGGCTGGTAGCAACAGCTACTAAAACTAAACCAATCCATAGTCCTCCCAAACCGGTCTTTTCTGCAATAATATCTCCGTATTTTGCTACACGTTTACCACTGAAGAAAATTATTACAGTACAAACGATAAATTTTAACAAAACTAAAATCATCTTTTTTAAAACTATGATATATTATTTAGATAATACTAGGCAATCTTCTCTAAATAAACATTTCTCTTGGTCGCAATATCCCTGCGCTGTGCCAAAACAATCAAAGTTACCTTCTCTTTTCTGTATTGCCTTAATTATTTCTGGTTTCTTCATTTGTGGGGTTACTTTAAGATTTAGAGATTTTGCCATTTTCTTTATATCTCCCATTCTCATCTTTATCACCTCCTCCCCATGTTTTATTTTGAACTTTACTCTTTTCTTTAGATTGACCTTCTTTATTACTTTTGTCCGCTAAATTACCTTTGATTATTACAAAAATAAAAAAGAATATCACAGCTCCCAAGAGAACATATACTGGCCAGTCCTGCACTAAGTTTCCTGTCATTTTAGTATCCCCTACTTTTTTAACCTCTTTAATATTTCCGAATCTTCTCCACCAAGCCCTTTTTTGAATATCCGTGTAAAACAAAAAATCGCTAAACTCAAAATCATTCCCCAAGAAAGAATCATAAATATCCAACCACTAAGTTTCATTGATGCTCCTTTCTCTATGATTTAAAAGACCGATACCTGACTTTTCTATTGCTTGAGCTATATTGTTGAGATGGTCAGCAATTTTTTCAAAATTACTAATGATATCGAGAAAAACTACTCCTGAGAGAACCTTACAGATTCCTTGCTCCAGCCTCTTTACATGATTGTCTTTCAACTCATCTCTTAAAGCGTTGATATGATTCTCTTCTCTTATAATAGACAGTGCTTCTTTTGTGTCCGCCGTACTTAATGCATTTATAGTAGATAGAGTCATCTGGTCTACTTCTTGATACATTCTCCTTAGCTCATCTGTAGCTGTATTCGAGAACGGTAATTTAGACTCAATTTTCTGCTCTACTAAATCCCTTAAGTTTTCTGCATGGTCGCCAATCCTCTCTACATCATTGATAACATGTATAAGTGGCGGAATTTTAATTGACTCCTCTACGCTTAATTCACGCTGCATCAATTCAACCAAATAATTAGTTATAAAAAGCCTAAGATTATCTACCGCCTCTTCGCCTTTGGTTATTTTGCTTAAACTTTTTAAATCATCTTTAAAAAAACTATCCATAGCAAAACTCACCATCTTTTTCGCAAGCGCCAGCGTTCTAATTATTTCCTTAGTAGCGGCGTCCATAGCAATAGGCGGTGTATTCAATAGATGAGGCTCTAAATATTTAGGCTCGGATTCTACCTCCTCTTCTTCTTTGCCTTTGATTATCTTGGTAAGTAATTTGGTGTAAATAGCTATAAAGGGTAGAAAAATAATTGTATTGATTACATTAAATAGAGTATGCGCATTAGCAATCTGACGAGGAAGATTGGTCGAGATAAGAACAACCAAATTTTCAAAAGGCTTTAAGAAAGGAAGGAAAATAATCACTCCTATGATATTAAATATAATATGAGCCAATGCTGTTCTTCTTGAAGAAATATTTGTTCCCACGGAAGCAAGCAATGCCGTAATACATGTCCCGATATTACAACCTAAAATCAAAGGTACAGCAGCAGAAAGACTAATCAAATCTGACATTGCCAATGCTAATACCATACCTGTGGTAATAGAGCTGCTTTGTAATATAGCTGTAATCACTGCACCAGCAAATATCCCTGAAATAGGATGTTTAGAAAAATTAAGAAGCAATTCATTAAACAATACTAACTTCCCCAAAGGCTTAACTACCGTAGTCATTAT
>CAYOMI010000227.1:0-2608 GCA_964405005.1 uncultured Planctomycetales bacterium
TTATTATATCATAAAGATAAAAAAATAAAATAAAATTATTTTAAATATTTTAATATTTATAATAATCGGCGGATATTGTCTGAGATATATAACGCACTGCCTCAATGATGCATACGCGGATGGCTTTTTCCATAGGAGTATTAGCGTAGCCAGATAATCCTGCACCTAATCCCCAATTTCCTAAAAAACCTAGGCCAATACCACCGGCAATATCAGAAGCCTGACCTTGCACGCGAGTGGCAGCTAAAACTTCTGAGCTTGAAGCATCAATGATACGGATATCCAAAGCCATATGCGCTTTATTTAAAGCACCTCCTAACAATCCGCCCAAAACACCGCTTCCCACTTTTGCACCTGCACCTATTCCCGCTGCTCCACCCGTAGCTTTTGGCTCAAATTCTGTTACTGCAGCGCTAATAATTAAATCTGCAGTTTTAATTTTTCCTCTCTGAGGGCCACTCCCTGATTGCGCTGCGCCTGAAGCGGCTAACTCCTGCTCCTGCATTACTGCCTTTAAATCCTGACGCTCAACTACAGAGAAACGGTTACTATTGATAAGAGCAGTGACTAACATCTCTCTTAAGCCTGAACCAATTTCACCAGTTGCCTTAGCTGCTTTTACCTCGAAATCTGCAACTGCAACCCGCGCCTTAGGTCCAGAATAAGGCGGAAGCGCAGTTGTTCCTGAAGTATTATCTACCTGCGCCGTAGGCTGCGCAGCAAAACTAAAACTTACAAATCCCCACCAGAACACAAGTAGTAAAAGTTTCCTCATTCTCCCTCCTTTTTAAGAATGCTTCCGTTAATAAGCTCTATTAATTTCTTAGGATTCCAGGGATAAAAGGTTAAATTTTCTTCTCTTATCATTTGAGGTAACACTACATCTTTCACTCCCTTTAAAGCCATAGCAATGATTTTATTTCCTTTATTGCGGCTTTTTTGAAGTTGACAGTCCACCCATCTACTCTTATAAGTATTCTCGCCAATTAAACAAACTGTTAAATTGCACATTACTATCTTTCGTCCTATTAACTGCTTAATTAAAATGGCTTCCTCACTATCAAAATCCATATTTAAAGACCCTTCATAAAAATCCCACTCGTAATTTGAATTGGGAAGAAAAGTTAATAAACTTTTTACTTTTTGCATATCTTCGGCCGCAAAACTTAAAAAAACCTTTTTCATATCCATGCTTACCTTATAATTGCACTCGGACAAATCTGGTTATAAGCGCAATAGGTACAGGCCATATAAGCAGGGGTGGCAAGGAAACTCCGTTTACGAATACCTACTGAGACCTCTCTAATCTTATCCTTTATTCCTTCTAAGTCTGCCTCATCTACTTCAGTGCTTCCGATAATCCCTGATTCCAGAAAATACAACTTTACCTTCTTGGGAAGCGTCCCATAAATATTCTTATAAGCCAGGGCATAAAGTTTAAGCTGCATACTTTCTTTTACGCGTTTATCCGCCTCTTTCTGAGTATTAATCTCTGAAGTCTTAAAATCCATAATTACCGCCCCATCATCTTCCATATCTACCCGGTCAAAACGACCGGTGATTCTATTATCTTCGACAGTAAAGGTAAAATCTTTCTCGATAAAATAAGTAGGGGATTCGCGTTCTTGCTCCGCATTAAAAAATTTGATTAATGCTTCTTGTCCGATACGGAAACGCTCTTCTTGATGTTTTTTATCTAAAAATCCTTGAGGATCAAAACTGTCCTTAAAGGTATCCAAAAGCTGGGCTAATTCCATTTTTTTGCCAGCCATTTTGTATTGGAAATATTTACTTACTGCCTCATGCATTGCCCGACCATATATTACTGTGTGATGCTCAACGATAGGTATACGCAAGATGTGCACATATTTATATTTAAGAGGGCAGGTTAAATAATCATCTATATGATAATAACTCAAATTTATTAACTTACCCTCAGGAATCGGACTGGGCGGTAGCGTCTGCGATTCCTTTATCGGCGCAAATCTCTCAATATTTTCTAAGGCGCTGGATTTCTTTTTCTCTATCTCTATTGCTTCTTTACCCAAAGCCTCTAAGACAAATTGGCTTATACGGCGAAGTCGCGCTCCACCGTAATCCGAAGCGCTGGTTAAATATAGTTCTTCCTTTGCCCGGGTCATTCCCACATAAAATAACCTTCGTTCTTCTTGAATATGAAAATCTCCGGTAGGCAGTATTTCTTTAATAAGCACGTCTGGTAATTCAATGGGTTGATGACGGTGCGGCCAGGGAAAACGACCCTGTACAAGACTAACTAAAAATACTACTCTAAACTCCAAACCTTTTGCCTTATGGATGGTCAAAATATTAACGGCATCAGAATCCAAATCTGCTTCTACAGTCGGAGGGTCATCGCCTGCTTCAATCAAAAGATTAAGGTAATTTACAAAACTAATTACCCTATCCTCTTTAGCAATAAGCTCAAAATCCCGTACAATATTAAAAAACCTGGCTAGATTTTGAATCTTGGCTTCTTTTTCCAAATTAGGATTGTAAGTGAGTTTCTTTAAATAACCTGTATCGGTTAAAAAACTATAGAGCAGCCTTCCAGTTGTATCTTGGCGGGAAATCTTCAGGAATTTTTCTA
>CAYOMI010000228.1:0-2600 GCA_964405005.1 uncultured Planctomycetales bacterium
TAACCGCTTACCCCGATAATAAGTAAAAGCACCTGGCCAGTCCAAACATCCCCTTATAAGATTATTAATCTCTTCTGCAGATTTATTCCAGTCTATCAATCCATCATTCTTTTTAAGTTTCGGCGCAAAGTTTACCAAATTTTCATCCTGAGAAGTTAATTTATAAGTATTATTTTTAATAGATTCTAGAGAATCAACGATTAACTGCGCAGCCATTTTTGATAATTTATCTTCAAGAGTAAGTGCATTGTCATCTTCGCTAATGGTTAAGGTTCTTTGTAAGATTATGGGGCCAGCATCCATTTCCTTAACCATTTTTATGATTGTAACGCCGGTTATTTTTTCGCCTTTAATGATTGTCCAGTTTATAGGTGCTGCACCTCTATATTTAGGTAAGAGTGAAGCATGAGCATTTATAGAGAAGATTTTAGGAATATCTAAAATATTTCCAGATAAAATCTGACCATAGGCAATAACCACAAACAAATCTGAATCTAAGCTCTTTAAGAATTCCCGTGTCTCTTCTGTGTTTATAGAATATGGCTGATATGTTTTAAGTCCTAATTCTTGTGCAGTAATTTTTACTGGTGTCTGGGCTAAGCGTAGACCCCTGCCCTTTTTTTTATCAGGCTGGGTCACAACACACAAGATATTATGGCCTCCAGCAACGATGGCCTTTAAGGAAGGAGTGGAAAATTTTGAACTGCCGAAGAATACAATATTCATAATTAAACCGGGTCTATATCTACGGTTACTATTATACCTGAATGCCAGAAATTTTTTAAGTGTATTTTTAAAAATTTAGCCATCTTTTTTGGATTACTGGATTTTACTAATATCTGCCAATAAAAACTACCGCGTAGTCTTTTGGGCTGAGCCGGGTTAACCGAAACAACCTTTATACCTTTACCTTTAGCATATCTTTTTAAGCGATTAAATAGTTTTTCGCTGATTTCCTTTACCCGCGTCTCTTTTAAGCCGCGTAACTTCACCAGACCCAAATGCGTATAAGGAGGAAATTCCAGTTCTTTTCTTTGTTTTAATTCTTCTTCATAAAAACGATTGATATTTTTGTCCTGTAGCGCTCTAAAGATTTGATGATAGCCTAACTGTGTCTGAATAATGATCTTTTTTTCTGCTAATCCCAAAAGGCCAATCAATAATTCGGCGGTCTTCTCTGCAGCCCGAAAATCAATACGGTTTAAAGAATTATCAATTGCTAACACTCCAATAAGGCCAAAATGATAATCTAGTTCTTTGATTATAGACTTAGTAGAAATAAAAATATCTGCCTCATTAATGTTGGTGTGTTTCTCTTCATCTAACCTTTTAATCCTTGCCTGGGCAAATATGCGGGATAATTCACTTTCTATTTTTTCAGTTCCTATTCCAGAGTATTTGATATATCCAGAATTACAATTTGGGCAAATCGTGGGTGGAGATATTCTAAAATTACAGTAATGACAATTTAATATATTATTTTTAAAATGATACACTAGATTAACATTGCAGCGTGGACATCTTAAAACTGTACCACAGGTTAAGCAGGAGGCAAGGGTAGCAAAGCCCTTACGATTTAAAAAGAGTAGTGTCGTTCCTTTAGAATTTAGATTTGTGGCAAGGGCATCTTTTAAATATTTTGATAGGATTTCTCTTGTATCAATAATTTTTATTTCCGGAAAGTCTTTGCTTCGGGGTATAAAAATGTATTTGATTTTTAGTCTTTTTGCCAAATAAAAACTCTCTAACGAAGGGCTACTGCTTCCCAAAATAAGTTTTGCATTTTCAAGTTTTGTCCGCATAAAAGCCACAACCCTAGCATGATAATGTGGCACCTGGTCTTGTTTATAAACTCGATCCTGCTCTTCATTAATAATTACTAAGCCTAAATTATTCAAAGGAGCAAAAATACTTGAGCGTGTGCCTACAACAACACCGCCCTTCTCCTTTTTTATCTTTAACCATTGACTAATCTCTTTAGGTTGTTTTCTATATAAAAGCACCGGCTCTACGCCCAATCTTTTAATAATTATATCTCTTGCTGCAAAAACTGAATTTATGTCCGCTAACATTACTATCGTTGATTTATTATTATCGAGTGTCTCCTTTATTGAATTAAGGTAAATATCCCAGCGAGCCCTGCCATCTAAATCATGTACTAAAATCGCCTCTGAATTGACTTTCGCTCTGACTTGTCTGGTTTCTATTATATTTGGTATTTTTCTACCTTTTCGTAAAGCTTCAGGTATAGCCGTCTCAATTGCCTCACCCCAGGAACAGCAATAATACTGGGATAATTCTTTTGTAAGTAAGAGCATATTTTTATCTAAAATCGGCGTTTCATCGAGTATTCCCAGTATTGGTTTAATATTTTTAATCCTACTTTTCTGGGAAAATCCTACCACATAACCCACGCTTTCTTTAGCGCGGAAATCAACGCGCACCCTTATACCCACTTTTATTCTCTTAGAAAATTCTACAGGAACAATATAGTCAAAGGGCCCCTCAACTGGTATCCCTAGCACTATCTTGGCATACAACATTACAAATCTCCTCTAAAACATGGGGTTTTCTGATTTTTTTAATATTATCCTTTATAC
>CAYOMI010000229.1:0-2570 GCA_964405005.1 uncultured Planctomycetales bacterium
TATTAATGCTGATTCAATCCCAGAGGCAACTGCTGCGGCGTTCTCGAACAAGGAATGTATCCAAGGGACATTCCAGGCTGTCTCTGGGTATCTGGTAGAAAAAACCTCAAGGCACCCTGTATTATTTGCTACTATAGTATTTGGGCCGGCTGCTTCAATAACTAATCTTGCCGCCAATGATTGACCACAACCAGGGCAAGCAGTATGCCCTGAAGTAAATAAATATTCGCTCACCCCGTTAGACCTCCTTATGCCCCGTTAGAAAAAAGGTTCTAACGGGGCTCATAATTCTTCCTTTAGGAGCTCAGGCTTTAAATCAATAAATTCGCCAGATTTTTCTTTGGTATTCAGTAGACGGAATATCTCCTTTATCGAATCCTTGGTAATGTCCCTGCCACCTAAACCCACGATAAAACTACTGATAATTTTAGGTGCTTTCTTCTTACCAAAAAACGTGGCCTTAATATCAACGTATAAAGGAGCGTATGAACCTAAGGATAGAGCCCGATCAATAACTGCTACTTTGGGGATATTCTTTAAGACCTCATAGATTTCCTTAGCAGGAAAAGGTCTATAAGTTGTAACCTTTAATAATCCTATCTTCTTTCCTTTTGACCTTAGTTCATCAACTACTTCTTTTGTCGTTCCGCAGACAGAACCCATAGCCACAATTACTCGCTCGGCATCTTTAATGCGGTATTCCTCTACTAGGCCGTTATATTTACGGCCAAAATTTTTAGAAAATTCTTCTGTAATCTTAGGAATTAAAACTAAGGCGTCTTTAAGCGTTGCCTCAAGCGCATAACGACTTTCCATATAATAATCCGGATCAGCCAAAAGCCCCATAGAGATAGGGTTCTCTGGATCAAGATTATACAAAGGTTTATACACCGGTAAAAAATTATCCACCTGTTCTTGACTGGGTATATCCACCGTTTCTATTCCATGGGTAAGAATATAGCCATCCATACAGACCATCACAGGCAGCATCATAGATTTATCCTCTGCTATTCGATAACCGATTAAGTGAAAATCCGCTACTTCTTGAATATCCTCAACATAAAACTGAATCCAGCCAGCATCGCGCAGAGATATTGAATCCTGGTGGTCATTCCAGATGTTAATAGGAGCTGAAATTGCTCTATTAGCGCAGGTTAAAACCAACGGAAGACGCATTCCCGCAATATTAAATATCACCTCTCCCATATAAAGTAGCCCTTGAGAACTGGTAGCAGTATAGGCGCGCACACCCGTGGCAACTGCACCTAAAACCACAGAGGCAGCCGAATGTTCTGATTCTACATTGACGAATTGCGAATCTAGTTCGCCATTAGCTATCATCTGGGCTAATTCTTCTACAATATGGGTTTGAGGAGTTATAGGGTAGGCAGAGATAACCCCAGGTTTACAAAGCTTTATTATCCGCGCAACTGCTTGTGAGCCCTCTAAAAACTCTCTCATACCTATTCCTCTATTTCCTCTTTAATCATTACCACATCCTGCTTGGGACAAATTGCCGCGCAATTACCGCAACCTTTGCAGTATTCATAATCGCAATGATAGGTATTCTTCTCTGCCCCTTCAATGCAGCCTTCAGGGCAAATAAGTATGCACATTTTACAGGCAATACAGTTCTTCTGCAAAAATTTTGGTTTTACCTCAGTACGCCAAGAACCGGTTTTATTATTCCTGCTTGTGGCTGGCTTTGAAATAAGTGGACCAAACATAATCTACACCTTAAAATTATTTTTTATAAACTCAAAACCCTGTTTTGCTGCTTCTGCATTACCATCGGCAACTTTGCCCGAAAATCTATTTCTTATAGCTTTTGTCAAATCCTCTAAGTTAATTTCTCCTGTTGCTGCAGCATAGGCTCCCAATAAAGCAGTATTTCCTAAAGGCCTGCCGATATTTTTTAAGGCAATATCATTGGCAGGAACCACAAAAACCCTCTGACTTGCCTTTACCTTGGGAATTTCAATTTTTTCCCTTTCGTTTATAATAGCGACGCCGTTTTCTTTTAAGCCGGAAAAACAGTTGAAACTGCGCATGAGGCTTGCATCCACAATAATTACATAATCTGGCTCATATATTTGACTGCGCAGCCTTACTGGTCTAGAATCCACCCGCACAAAGGCATTCATAGGCGCACCCATCCTGGCTGCGCCAAAATGCGGAAAGGCATAGGGGTACATACCTTTTAAAAAATATACATAGCCCAACAGGGCTGCTGTAGTAATCGCTCCCTGTCCAGCCCGGGCATGAATACGTATTTCTTTCATCTATATTATGCTCCTTTAGAGAAAAAAGAACCTTTATATAATATTCTTTTTGGGTTTACTTGTCAAATAAATTTTTTTAAAGGGTAGTATTCTTCAAACATATAGGTAACAGTTTTAGCGGGTCCTGTCTTGTCTATTTTCTCACAGGGACGCTCGTTGCGACCCAGCGTGTCGCAACTTCACTCCCTTGCGGTGCCTCGCTCTCACAGACTTCGTATATAGCGGGTGAACCATGCCCGCTCGGCAGTCCTTAAGAGGCCCTGTTCGAAAACAGCCAAGCCACCCGCT
>CAYOMI010000230.1:0-2543 GCA_964405005.1 uncultured Planctomycetales bacterium
GTTTTATAATCTCGGGTTTCTTTTTAAGCATCTTAGCGATTTCTTCGGCTGTCACGCGTGCATCTTTTTCTAAAATTTCTAATATTTCATCCATTTTTACCTCCCGGTTTTAAAGGTAACAGATACTTGGCCCCCTGCGTTTATGCTCGGAGCGCCTAATCATCATCTTTACTTTTTCTATTTTATTTTTACGGGCAATTTGTCTTTTATTTCTCTTCATCCGTTCCAGAATGTCATCCAGTTCATTATAAGTCAACTCCATCTCTCCTTCATCGGTCTGACCTGGCCAAAGACCTGCAGTAGGTGGTTTGGTAATAATATGTTTAGGGACTCCTAATTCTTTGGCTAAGGCTCTCACTTGTCTTTTTAATAAATTGCCTATTGGAAGTATATCCGTTGCTCCATCGCCGTGTTTGGTAAAATAACCAACCATAAGCTCCGACTTATTTCCTGTGCCACAGACCAAGTAGTTAAGTTTGTTAGCAAAATAGTAAAGGGTTAACATTCTTAAGCGCGGCTTAAGATTAGCCAAAGCCAGCTTATTCGCTTTGGGTAAAATTTTTATTAAATTATCGTATATCTTGGATAAATCAATGATCTTGGTTTCTATGCCTAATTTTTGTGCTACTATTTTTGCATCTTTAAGGTCTTGAATTTGACTATGAACAGGTAAAATTAAAACTAAAAGTCTATTTTTGCCTACCGCCTCTTTTGCCAAAGCAGCCACTACAGAAGAATCTATACCACCACTCAAGCCCATCACAATACCTTTAACCTGAGCAATCTTTACCTGTTTTCTCATCCAACTCACAATTTTCTTTCTCATATTTTTTGGATTATATCATCGAAATAAAAGGAGGTCAAGGAGAGATATTGCTGATATAATTAGTGGTGTAGCTTAACTTATTTAGATTTAATGGCAACAACCTTTATGAGGTCTGCTGCATCCTCTATTTTATCCGTAACGCCTTCTAAGTATTCGGCTAATTGATAGCATAAGAAAAAGGTTACGGGTTCCAGTTTTGCATGAATGAGCGACTCAATCAAAACCTTCTTCTCATCATCTGCGGCGTGCTCTAAGCGATCAACATCTTCACAATCGGAAAGTGCTTTTTTTAAATCATTCTTAGTGAGTGCGTCTATACCCTCTTTTAATTTAGAGACGGAATTAAAGATTAAATCTGTAGAAGAAGAAATGTTTTTTAAAACATTTGTCGGAAGCCTCTCTTCAATAAATCCTAAAATTCTGGCTGCGCCATTTGTCCAGTCAGCAATGCGGTCTAAGGATTTCACAAAGTGCATCAGGTCTTCTCTATCCGGCGGAAGGAGTAAACTTTCTGAAAGTTCGCTGACCATCTTTGACCTTAATATATCTGCCTGGTGTTCGCTTTCTCTCACATTCTCAATTGCCGCAGTCTTAGCAGTTAAATCTCCTTGAATAAATGCCTTAATTGCCTCCTCAAAATAGGAAACGGTTTTGTAGGTTTCCTCCACATGTTTCTTGGCATCCTGTAATATTGCCTGTTCCTCAGCCATGCCGAGCCACCCTAAAATATTTCTTATCTCTTTCATCGCTAACCTCCTATTTTTACAAAAACCATTATCCCTTTAAATACCAGAAAACTAATGATACCCGAAATAAAAGGCGTTGCCAACCAACATATAATTATCTCTCTCATAATCCGCAGATTCAACACCCGCACACCCCTCACTCAACCCACCCCAAAAATTGCACCTACTATAGAATGACTCGTAGAAACCGGTATCCCAAAAATTGTATAAATATGCACATTTATGGCACTGGCCAACTGCGCCGAGAACGCCATAATCGGTAAAAGATGGGTTATTTCTGAGCCAATAGTTTCTATAACTTTATATCCCCAGGTGACAATGCCTAAAATAATCGCCAGGCCTCCTAAAATTATACATATATTTGGCGAAAGAATTCCTGCCCCGGCAATCACGCCTACTGAATTTGCTACATCATTTGCTCCCCAGGAATAAGCCACATAACAGCCGCTGATAATAATCAGCGTAGCAAAAGTTATTCTTAAATACTTGCGCGGCATAATCCGATAAAACAAATTTTTAAAAATGCGGTAAAATATATATCCTAAAATTGCCGCACCAATGGGAGTAAAAATCCAGCAGATAAATATGTCTAAAAGCACTTTCCATTTTACGGGTGCGCCTATAGCTACACCTGCTCCTGCAACTGCACCCACAATGGAATGGCTGGTAGAAATGGGTATCTTCCAATAAGTCGCCAAAATTACCCAGGCACAGGCAGCAAAAGAAGCAACTAGCGCCAAATATAAGGATATATTTTTATCTAACTGATCTATTGGCACAACGCCCTTGCCAATGGTCTTGGTAACATAAGAACCCTGTAAAAATGCGCCCAAGAAACCAAATATGCTAATTAAGATAATTGCCTGGCGAAGAGTTAAAACCCGCGAGCCAACTGCCGTGCCTAAAGAATTAGCCGCATCATTGGCACCGATAGACCAGCCAACCCCAATCCCCATTAATAAGGTAAGAGA
>CAYOMI010000231.1:0-2527 GCA_964405005.1 uncultured Planctomycetales bacterium
ATATAAGGTTGATTCTAAGATAATGACAATGGATGATGCAGATATTATTGAATTGGAAGAGATAAAACTAAAGGTTATCCATGTTCCCGGTCACACTCCCGGTAGTATAGCGCTATTAATGATAAATCCTAATACAAACATTGTTTTTACAGGCGATAGTTTGTTTTATCAAGGGATAGGTAGAACCGATTTCCCAGGTGGCGACGTATCCCTGCTTATAAAATCTATAAAAGAAAGACTTTTGACTTTACCTCCGAAGACAATTATGTACCCCGGACATGGTCCCTCTTCTAAAATAGCTGAAGAGAAAAAGAATAATCCTTTATTGACTTAGAATGCAAGAGCTAATCGAAGCCTTTTTAAACTATCTATCTGTAGAGCGCGGTTTAAGTCGCAACACTGTTATTTCTTATCAGGAAGACCTTAATTCCTATATAGATTTTCTCAAAAAGCAATCTATAGAGACCTTATCTAAAAGCACCAAAAGTGATATTACAGATTTCATGCTTTTTCAGAAAGACAAAGGTCTCTCTGTAAATTCTGTTGCTCGACGCCTCGCAGCGATAAAGATGTTTTACAGATTTCTAGTGAGAGAAAGGATTTTAAAAAACGACCCAACCAGTCTCATAGATTCACCGAAATTATGGAAGAAGATCCCACAAACCCTTTCATTAAATGAGATAAATACCCTTCTTTCTCAGCCGGATATAAGGGATAAACATGGCATAAGAGATAAGGCTATTTTAGAGACCCTTTATGCTACAGGTATGCGGGTATCAGAAGCGGTAAACTTAAAAGTGGATAATATCAATTTGGATATAGGATTTTTGCGTTGTATTGGTAAGGGCAATAAAGAAAGAGTCATACCTTTCGGTAAAAAAGCTATTGGTAGTCTTAAAAGATACCTGAAGGTATCGCGTCCTTATTTCTTAAAAAAGAAAGAATCAGAATTTTTATTTTTGAATCGCTCGGGAAACAGAATATCTCGGCAGTCTCTATGGAAGATAATCAAAAAATATGCCCGAAGTGCCAGGATTAAGAAATCGATAAGACCACATATTTTAAGACATTCTTTTGCCACACATTTATTGGAGAGAGGAGCGGATCTGCGTTCAGTACAAGAGATGCTTGGGCATTCCAATATTTCAACTACGCAGATTTACACCCATATAAATAAAGATAGACTAAAGACTATCCATAAAATGTATCATCCTCGGCCATAGTTGTAGGTAGGGAAATGAAGAAATATATAAAAAAATTACCCAAAGAAATTCAGGATGCGATATATTTAGCAAGCGATGTTGCCTTAAAGGATAATATGCCCATTTATTTAGTTGGTGGGTTTGTAAGGGACCTGATTTTAGGAGTCAAAAATCTAGATTTGGATATAGTGGTGGAAGGTGATGGTATAAAATTTGCTGAAGATTTTGCTAACACCTTGAAGATAAAATTAATCCGTCATAGGAGATTCGGCACAGCCACTGTAGTATTAAGCCATGATTTAAAAATTGATATTGCTACCTCAAGAAAAGAAATTTATCCTTATCCTGGGAGTTTACCGGTAGTCAGTAGTGGCAGTTTAAGAGATGATTTAGCCAGACGCGATTTCACTATAAATGCTATGGCTATAAGTATAACAAAGGATGGGTTTGGTAAATTTATAGATTTTTTTAAAGGAGCAGACGACCTCGTTAATAAGAAAATACGCGTTTTGCACAGATTGAGTTTTATCGATGATCCTACCCGTATATTAAGAGCAATACGTTTTGAAAAAAGATATAATTTCAGGATTGAATCAGAAACGCTTTCATATATAAGAGAGGCCATACGCCTTAGAATGCTGGATAGGGTCCAGCCGCAAAGGTTAAACGACGAGCTTGTTTTGATATTAAAAGAGGAACAACCATTAAAACAGATAAAACGCATACAAAGGTTGGTGGGACTTGATTTCATTAAGCCGCATTTAAGTCTATCGAAGTCGAACTGGATACTTCTCCGTTCTATTGACAGACAGATCAAATGGTTTAAAAGAGTTTATCCACGGCGTCGACGGCTTGATGCCTGGATTATTTATTTCATGGGGTTAATAGATTCGCTTAATCTAAATGAGACAGAGAAATTCTGCAGCAAGTTTGGATTTTGCAAAGGGGATGGTAAAAGAATTATTAATTGTAAAAAAATTAGTCGTAGATTAATCTCTCAATTGAGACAGAGAAATCTTAGGCCATCCAGAATCTTTCATTTATTTGAGCCTTTGAGTTATGAGGTAATTATTTTTATTAAATCAAAATATCCAAGCCACAATATACAAAAACACATCGAAGATTTTCTAGAAATTTATAATGGCATGCGCATTCAAATTTGCGGTGATGACCTACAAAGACTTGGTGTTGCTCCTGGGCCATTTTATCAAAAAATTTTTTCTCGTGTATTGAAGGCAAAGTTTGAAGGTAGAGTTAAGACAAAAGAAGAAGAATTAGACTTAATCAGAAAGTTTATAGAGAATATATGACCATAGGTATATTGA
>CAYOMI010000232.1:0-1698 GCA_964405005.1 uncultured Planctomycetales bacterium
GGAATATTTATATAAAAAAGTTAAATAATTTATGCTGACTAAACGCATTATTCCTTGTCTCGATATTAAAGAGGGCAGGGTAGTAAAAGGTATAAAGTTTTTGGGCTTGCGCGATGCGGGAGATCCGGTTGAGGTAGCCAAGATTTATGACCAACAACAGGCGGATGAACTTGTATTTTTGGATATCACTGCCAGTTTCCAACAGAGAAAGACTCTAATTGATTTAGTAGAAAAAATTGCTCAAAATATTTTTATGCCTTTTACTGTAGGTGGAGGAATAAGAGACCTTAGCGATATACGCGATCTTTTAAACGCAGGAGCAGATAAGGTCTCTATAAACACTGCGGCGGTAAAATGCCCGGCTTTAATCAACGATGCTTCCAAGAGATTTGGTAATCAGTGTATTGTGGCGGCTATAGATGCGAAGTTAGTGCACAGTGAAGAAGAGACAGAAAAATGGCAGGTTTATATAAACGGTGGAAGGACTCCTACAGAATTAGATGCAGTAGAGTGGGCAAGAGAAGTTGCAGAACGGGGTGCAGGAGAAATTCTCTTGACGAGTATGGATTATGATGGTACAAAAGATGGCTATGATTTAGACCTGACAAGGAGTATTTCGGAAGTAGTCAGTATTCCCCTTATTGCTTCTGGTGGCGCAGGAAAATTAGAACATTTTTCCGAAGTATTCCTAAAGACTGGTGCAGATGCAGCTTTGGCTGCTTCCATTTTTCATTACGGTGAATTTACAGTAAGACAGGTAAAAGAGTATTTAAAAGAAAAGAAAGTTAGTGTAAGATTATGAAAAAATTACCTAGACTTAAATACGACAAACAGGGTTTAATTCCGGCAATAATCCAAGATTATAAAAGCGGTGGAGTCTTGATGTTAGCTTACATGAACAGAACTTCGCTTAAAAAAACTATAGACTCAGGCAAGACCTGTTTCTGGTCGCGAACGCGCAAAGTTTATTGGATAAAAGGAGCAACCTCAGGCAATTTTCAGTTTGTCAAATCTATTGCTTATGACTGCGATATGGATGCTCTATTAATAAAGGTACGCCAGGTTGGGGTGGCTTGCCATACTGGACGCCGTAGTTGTTTTTACAGGAAAATTAAATAATGTATTACCCGTCTTTACCAGAATTCTTAAAATTTTCTAAAAAAGGTAATGTCATACCAGTTTATAAAGAAATTAATGCTGACCTGGATACGCCGGTATCTGCCTTTTTAAAAATAAGAAAAGATGATTATGCCTTTTTGCTCGAGTCAGTAGAGGGCCAAGAAAAAATTGCGCGCTATTCTTTTTTAGGAAGTAATCCTTCTTTAATATTTAAAAGTAAAGGTCGCAATATCCAGATACTTATTCCTAAAAAGAAAACAATTCGGCGTTTTGTCACTAAAACTACGCCTTTAAAAGAAATTAAAAATATAATGCAGGACCTAAGAACAGTTTATGTCAAAGGTCTACCGCGTTTTTACGGTGGTTTAGTAGGTTATATGGGTTATGATATGGTTAGATTCTTTGAAGACATACCCGATAAAAACCCCGATGATTTAAAATTTGCAGATGCAATCTTTATTTTAATGGACACAATTCTGATTTTTGACCATGTAAACCATACTATCAAAATTCTCAGCAATATTATGTTACCGAAAAATAACAGACTTTCTAAAATTCAAAAAATAAAATTTTTTTTCC
>CAYOMI010000232.1:1708-2512 GCA_964405005.1 uncultured Planctomycetales bacterium
TTCAAAAAGATTGTCCTAAAGGCAAAGCAATATATTAAAGCAGGAGACATTATCCAGGTAGTTTTATCCCAGCGTTTTAAAGTAAAGACTAATAAGGAGCCATTTGATATTTATCGTACCTTAAGAAGCCTTAATCCCTCACCCTATATGTTTTTTCTTAAGCTAAAAGATATGATATTAATAGGAGCTTCTCCTGAGATGCTCGTGCGTTGCGAAGACGGACTAGTGCAAACGCGGCCAATTGCTGGAACAAGACCGCGTTCAAGCAATGAGGAGAAGGATAGGAGACTGCAAGAGGATTTAGTAAATAATATTAAAGAGAAGGCAGAGCATATAATGCTGGTGGATTTAGGAAGAAATGATTTAGGTAGAATCTGTAAGATAGGAACGCTGGGAGTTAGTGAATTTATGAAGGTAGAAAGATATTCTCATGTAATGCATTTAGTTAGCGAAGTAAGAGGTAGATTAAACCCGCGATACGATGCCTATGATGTCCTAAGGGTATGTTTTCCTGCCGGCACTGTAGCGGGTAGTCCCAAAATTCGCGCAATGGAGATTATTGACGAATTAGAAAATCTAAGACGTGGTCCGTATGCAGGTTGCGTAGGATATTTCAGCTTTTCGCATAATATGGATACATGTATAACTATAAGGACGATAGTAGTTAAAGATAATATCGCTTATGTTCAGGCAGGTGCTGGTATCGTTGCGGATTCAATTCCAGAAAGAGAATATTTCGAGACGATAAATAAGGCAAAGGCCTTAATTGAGGCAATTATAAAATGAAGGTTACAAATGTTACAG
>CAYOMI010000233.1:0-2477 GCA_964405005.1 uncultured Planctomycetales bacterium
GTCCTATTCCTACGAGTTTATTCTCGATAAGATATATAAACTGACTTATATAATTAAAGGACTCGCGGCAGCTGACCCCAGCATCCGCAGAGAGAACCTGCGCTATGTTTATTCAGATAAATATATCGGCTGGAGAGAGAACAAGGAGGCCTTTGCACTGATCAGAAAACTTTCCCGGGAAAATAATATACCGGTCATTTATCTAATTTTTCCTAAACTGGAAACACTCAATGATTATTCTTATGGTTTTTACCATGAAATTGTAAAGGACGCCCTGAAAGACGACCCCTATGTTTTGGACTTGCTGCCCTTTTTTAAAGGAAAAAAGGCGGAAGACCTGTGGGCAAATAGATATGATAGTCATCCCAATAAAGAGGCAAATGCGATAATTGTAAAAGCCGTAGCAGATTTCTTAATTTCCAAGAAATTGATCAGGTAAGCAATATCTATGCTGAAAAATCAGAATATCATCTGTATCTCATCTATTGACTGGGATTTTGTCTGGCAAGGGCATCAGGAGATAATGTCAACCTTTGCCCGAAATGGGAACAGGGTTTTGTTTATTGAGAATACCGGGGTGAGGGTTCCGGATCTAAAGGATATCCAGCGCTTGAAAAAAAGAATAATCAACTGGTTTAAGAGCGTCAAGGGCTTTAGGAAACAAGAGGACAACTTATATCTCTATTCTCCGCTGATACTACCCTTTCCTTATTCGCGCTTTGCCCGCTGGATTAATAAGCATATCCTGGCAAGGGCGATAAATAATTGGATGAAGGCAATAGAATTTCACGACCCGATCATCTGGACCTTTCTGCCAACTGGGACAGCCCTGGATATTATTAATAATATAGACCATAAATTTTTGGTTTATTATTGCATAGCGAATTTCTATGAACTCGTGGATAACGCCATCAAAGTAAAGAGGACCGAAGATGAACTGCTCAACAAATGTGACCTTATCTTTGCCCAGGGCAAAGCGTTAGAAGAAAAGTGCAGGCGGTTAAATAATAATGTGCACGTCTTTCCTTTCGGCGTGAATATGGGGGCCTTTGATAATTTTCTCCATAGCCGGAAAGAAACGCCCTTTGATATGCAGGATATAAAAGGGCCGGTTATAGGTTATATCGGAGGCATACATAAGCACATTGACTTTGGTCTGTTAAAGTTTATTGCCCACGCGCATCCTGAGTGGTCCATCGTTTTGGTGGGGCCGATACAGACTACTACCGTAGAAATCAGCGGCTTAAAGAATATCTATCTTTTAGGCAAGAAGGATTTTTCTCAACTCCCGTATTATATTAATAGATTCGATGTCTGTCTTATACCCTATCTTAAATCCGGGTATACCTCTACGGTGTATCCTACTAAGTTGAATGAATATCACGCCTTGGGTAAACCAGTAGTTTCCACGGATCTGCCCGAGGTAGTCAACTTCAATAAAGATAATGATAATCTTATTTTTGTGGCTAAGACACATCGGGAATTTGCGGAGATTGTCAGAGATGTCATCCGTGGTCAAGAGACTATTTTGGTGGAAAGGCGCATAGGTAGCGCTAAAAAGAATAGTTGGATTAAGAGGATCGAAGAGATGAGTCATTTGATAGAAGAGGGCATGGAGAGGAAATCAGGGATGCCTTGGGATTGGCGGGATAACTTTTTAAAAATTTATAAGCAGGCGCGCAGGAAAACAATAAGGATTGTTTGCGGATTGTTAATCAGTTATCTTTTAATATTCTATACCCCTCTATTTTGGTTCTTGGCAAGCCCATTGAAAATTTCTCAGATACCTAAGAAGGCAGATGCGATTGTGGTATTTGCCGGAGGTGTGGGTGAATCCGGAAAAGTAGGCCAAGGTTTTGAGGAGCGGGTGCAGCATGCGGTTGAACTTTACCGGCAGGGCTATGCCCAAGAGATGGTATTTTCTTCCGGTTACATTTATGTATTTGAAGAGCCGATAGTGATGAAGGCATTAGTAGTATCATTAGGTGTTAAGCCAGATGCTATTATCTTGGAAGAGAGAGCGACAAATACCTATGAAAATGTGGCCTTCACCAAGAGAATTCTAGAGGCGAAAGGCTGGCATAATATTATTTTGATAAGTTCTCCTTATCATATGTTGCGCGCAAAGATGGTATTTAAAAAAATAGCCCCCGATATAAAGGTAATTTATTCCCCTGTACCTAACAGCCGCTTCTATAGCCGTGGCGTAGATTCTCAAGGACGAAAGGTATGGAGGCAGATAAATCTACAGCAGATAAGAGGAATTATTCACGAATATCTCGGTATTTTATATTATTGGTGGAAAGGTTATATTTCTTAATATCCTTCAATCTTATAACCTCGGGGTATAAGGCGTCTGCCATTATTCTCTGCGCCCGATAATTATGATGCGAGTCCTCGGAGGAAACCCAATAGATATGGGGGTTAACATTTTTATCAAAATAGGAAAGCAGATCTAATACCCGGATATCTATATC
>CAYOMI010000234.1:0-2469 GCA_964405005.1 uncultured Planctomycetales bacterium
ACATCGTGAAGAAGGTTAGCTGATATTGTCGTAGAAAAACTCTCATTTGGGAATCTTAACTTTTGAGCATCCATAGGTATAAACTTAATTTTACTCAAAACTTTACATCTTTCAGCATAAATTTTAGCTACTTGCTGGGCTTCTTTTGAAATATCAACTGTGGTTACTTGATAGCCATCTTGTGCTAAAGTATAAGCCATCCTTCCAGGCCCTGTCCCTACATCCAAAATCGGCTCTCTAATTAAACCTGTGCGTTCAAGGACTTTTTTCCTTGCTTGGTCCATATCATAACCGTATCTTTTAAAAAGGAATCTAATCTTTTCATATTGCCTGAATTTTCTATAAATCCTTGTTTTAGTCTCCGTAGACTTGTAAGCACTAATTACCACAAATCCGCCTTTGTCAAATCCTTTTTGGGGCTTCTGGATAGAGCGTATTTTAGCGGGAAAATTATATACAGTTTGATAATAAGAAATCCTATTAAACCCTATCGTCTTCAGTAAATCTACTAATTCTGGCACACTAAAGAAGTTTGCCTGCTTATAAAATACACTCTTTTTCCTCTGATAAAACTTTCCTAAAAAACTCTCCTTATCTATTATGCCAACGATGATTTTCCCTTTTTTCCTTAAAACCCTTCTTGCCTCACTTAATACCTTTACAGGATCCTTCGCAAAACAAAGAGTTATGATAATTGCAATGTAATCAAAAGTAGCGTTTGTAAAAGGCAATTTTTCTCCGTAGCCTAATTTTACTTTTACCCCTCTTCTCTTGGCAATTTCAAGCATTTTCCCTGAAGGATCAATCCCATATTTAATTCCCAAAGGGGCAGCAAACCTGCCTGTGCCAACGCCAATTTCTAAACCTTCGCCCCTCTTCGGTAAAACCTTTTTTATCGCCTCCAACTCTGACAAATATGCAAACTTATTCTTATCATACCAGCTATCGTATCTTTTATAATATCTATCAAATACTGACTTCATAAATCCAAATCTCCGAACCAACCGTCATAAAATCTTTTCAGGTGTTCATATAATTCTTTATCCATTATATTCTTTTTTATATCTTTTTCCTTAAACGAATATCTGTAATTTGCGCAATAGGTCAAAATAATATCCTTTGCCTGATTTATCTTTTTAAACATTTCTTCGCAGTGTTTCTTATCTTTCTCCTTACATCTATCGGGATGGTATTTAAGAGATAGACTTCTGAAAGCATCTTTAATCTCTTCTATGCTTGCCTCTTCATCCAAACCTAATAACTTCCTTGCTTCATCAATCTGTTTAAATCCGCCATTTTGTTTCATCCTATCTGCTCTTGCCTCTTATTTTAAATCCGTGCGCCCTTAATTCATCCGTCTTTCTCTTAGAACATTCCATACAAAGAAATTTCGGCTCTGCTTGTCTTTTATCATAATTAGGAGCTAAAACCAACCTCCATAAACTGGTTTCTTTACCACACTCATCGCATACGCCCCTCTCTTTAAAATGCCACATCTCAACTGCCTTGGAGGTAAATATAAATTTATCCACCCAGAAAAATATTGCTCCTCCGATTAAATTAGCTAAAACAGTAGCCCAAATCCCTACCCCTAAATTTTTAACTACCAGCCACAGTATCGGGGTGCTAAGTTGCCATCTTATCAAATACAATATAAATCTTCTTATTTGTATCATAATTCATTATTTAATTATGACTCTTTTTTATTTCGGGCAAAACTGTAACCTCACATTTTATGGAATTAGATATGAGGCAATTCTTTTCGGATAAGCCTATTATCTCTTTTGCTTTTTGTATATCCGAATCCTGTTTGACAAAAACGAAAGGCTTAACTTTAATTTCAGAAAATATAAAGCGGCCTTCTATCCATTCTAAAATCCCTTCTGCCTGGCTTTCATAATTTAGAATCTCAAAATTCTCTTTCTGGGCATAATACAAAAATGTAGTCATAATGCAACTGTTAACTGACGCAACAAACAAATCTTCTGGCGTCCAGACTCCAGGATGACCCCTAAATTCAGGTGGAGTGGCTACTTCAATATCAGGCTTGTCAGGAGATATAAGTAAACCTTTCTTTTCTGATTGCCATTTAATAGAATTTTTGTAGATAAACCTTCTACTTTTAATTTCCTCAGCCATATTTTCTCTTTAAAAACAAGTAGGGCAAGTTCCTGTTGGGCAACTTGGCTCTAAAGAACTAGACTTATTATCAGAGCCTCCCAGGCTAAATGACGCCACGGTCTTTTCAATACTTTTGCTGCCGCACTTTTTACAAATAAGCTCAACCTTCTCAGAAGTTACTCCGATTAATAAATCAAAAATCTGGCCGCAATCTTTGCAGGTATAAGTATAAACAGGCATAATCCTTGCTTCCATTTTTTAAATATGGGGTTTAATCACACTCTCCAGCTCTTTTTTAGAAACCACACCTATAACCTTATCTACTACTTTGCCATTTTTAAAAATCGC
>CAYOMI010000235.1:0-2463 GCA_964405005.1 uncultured Planctomycetales bacterium
GACAAATGCTAACTTAAGATATATAAATAGGTTATATAAATGCTGAGCAAATATATTATGTTGATAAAGGGTCAGAAAAACATAATTTTCTTGATAATTATCGCGGAGGCAGGTTTAATCGTTATTTTGGCTTTAGGCGGTTTTAAGAAATCAAAAGATAATATAAACCTTAGACTTCAACTTAAAACTAAAGAAGAAGAATTAGTAAATAGGGAGGCCTTGATAAAAGACCTGGAAAAACAGGTTATCCAGATGAAAGCGGCTCAGGCAGAGTTGGAAGGCCGGGCAAAAGAATTGACAGAGGCAACCAACGTCCTAGAAGGAAAACTGACGGGCTCAAAAGAGGCTACGGAAATCCTCGCCAAACAATTTGGAAATCAGGAAAAGGATATATTTGAACGCTTCAGCAATCTCACCACTGAAAATAAGAAAACATTCGCTATCCTGCTCAATAAAATAGACCAACTTATGGGGGCCAAGGGAATCCTTGAGAAAAGAATCCGCTCCCTGCAGTCCGAAAGAGACTCGGCAGACCAGTCTACGGAGAATCCCGAAGAAATAACCCTTGACAAAATATCGGTAAAAAATAAGGCAAGTTATCCTGAAAATGTCCTGGGCCTAAATTCCGCAGGTAACGTTTTAGATGTAGATAACGAATATAACTTCGTAATTATCAACCTCGGGCAGGAAAACGGCGTAAAACCCGGCAGCAAATTCGCAGTTATAAGAAATAAGAAAAAAATTGGCGAATTAGTCCTAAAGGAAATTTACAAAGGCATGAGTTTGGGCGAGCCCATTGCAGAGAAGACGCTTTACAGGTTTAGACGCGGTGACCAGCTCCTACCTATCAGATAAAAAAACCCTTTCTTTAGAAAAATTCCTTATTTTTCTTACCCTTTTTGGCGATATTGTTTTTATTATTTTAAGCGACCTTTCAGCATTTACCCTGAGATATGAAACACAAATCACCCATCCTCCGCTACTAAACTTTCTGGCCTACTTAAAAATAGCCATCCCCATCCTTTTAATCCGCATACTCAACTTTTACGGTTTCGGCCTCTATTATAACTTAAAGTCCAAAACCAACTTTGAAATTACCATATCTGTCATAAAAGCGACTTTATTGGGCAATCTGATAATAGTCTTTATCGTGTTTTACTTCAGGGCCCTAAGTTATCCTCGCTCGGTAATAATGCTATCTTGTTTATTGACTGCCGGTTTGTGCATATTATGGCGTATATCCATAAGGACCGTAATCGGCATTGTTCTGGGTAAGGACGTAATTTCCTCCAGAATAATCATTATCGGCACGAATAAATATGCCCAGCGCTTAGGGTTACATATAACTAAAGACAACGCTGTTCAGTACGAACTTCTGGGATTTATAAGCCCCACTAAGAATGATATTCAGGAACTAGACCCTTCGTCAAAGTTATTGGGGACACTGGACGATTTAGATAAGATTATAAAGAAGAAAAATGTTGATGAGGTTATCATTGCTACGGAAGATATCTCAAAGGAAAAGTTGATTAAAACCTTAATAAAACTTCACGCCAAAAATATCAAGTGTAAGGTAGTGCCTCAAGACTATGAAGCCACCATCGGAAATATTATTGCCAGGAAAGTAGACGATATGACCCCCGTATTCTTAACGCCGCTGGAGGAAGAATTCTACTGGTACCGGGGGGTTAAAAGGGTAATGGATGTAGTAATTTCTATAATCGTATTGATACTCGCCTCTCCTTTAATGCTTATTATTGCCCTATTAATAAAGGCTTCTTCAAAAGGACCTATTCTCTACAAACAGGAACGCGTGGGTCTCTATGGCAAGCCTTTTACCTTATATAAATTCAGGACGATGTATGAAGATGCAGAAAAATCTGGGCCGGCCTGGGCAACAGAGGGTGATTCGCGCATAACCGGCCTGGGCAGATTCTTAAGAAGAATACGGATGGATGAACTGCCACAATTTTTCAATATTCTAAAAAACAATATGTCGCTTGTCGGCCCTCGCCCAGAAAGGCTGTATTTCGTAGAGGCGTTAAAAGATGAGATACCGTTTTATTTAGAGAGATTAACCGTCAAACCCGGCATTACCGGCTGGGCGCAGACTGCCGCTCCTTATGCTGACTCAATTGAATCCTCCAGAGAAAAATTTATTCAAGACCTCTTCTATATAAAAAATATGTCCCTGGCACTGGATTTTTTGATTTTGCTTAGGACATTGGGGATCATTATTCAGGAAAAGGGCGCCCATTAACGTATTCATCGCGCAAGATTTTTCTTCTCAAATATTCATAATTTGCCATTCCTAAACATCTTTTTATACAATTTCTGCCTAACTCTTGGGTTTTAAGCAAAAAAATTTTGTAGGGATTATTCTTCAGTATCTTAAGAAAATCATCTATAGTATCATTCTTTCTTATGGGAAACCTGTTTAACGCAAAAACACTGGAGCAAGAA
>CAYOMI010000236.1:0-2453 GCA_964405005.1 uncultured Planctomycetales bacterium
CTTTAGCTTAATAATTCATAGTTTCAACATTATTTAAGATTCTCTTTTTATTTTCTTTTCTTTGCTTTTGAATATTTTCCTTTTGTCTCTTAAGTTTGAATAACCAATTCTTTTCTATCACATCTTTACCCTTTTCTGTCAGACTGCATATCCCTCTAAAGGTATCAAAATCAACATAACCGTTTCTCTCTAAGCCTTTACAAATCACATACGCATAGTGGGCGCTTATCATCAACTCTTGTGCGATTAAATAATAATGAAGCCTATCATCACTTTTGGCAATAACATCCAGGGCTTCCTGTTCCATGCCGGTCATCCTTTACTCCGATAATCTTATTAAAAAGTCTTCCATTTGGCGCGGTCTTCTAAATATCTCTTTAAACCATCGGGACGCTCAGGTTTCTTCCCCAATGCCGTCCAACCGTTGCCGGCAATCCTGACCTTGCCTGTTCGAAAAATATCTATAATATCATTCTCGCCCATAGAGCGAAGGATTATTCTAACATAGTTCGGATCAAGACGCATCTTGGCCGCAATTCTTCCTACGCTACATTCGCCACCTTCGGCCTCAATTATTTTAAGGATTTTGCTTTCATCTAGTGTGGGAATTTTTATTTTAGCTTCGCCTCTAATCGCTCTAACCGCTTTTTCAACGCGACATTCTCTTTTTCTATCTCAGCTTCTCGTGCTTTTGAAGACAGATAAGAATCCTGCTGCCACCAGCTTATGCCCATTTCCATTGCCTTATCCACAGAGGCAATTAAGAGCCTTATTTTAATATTAAGCAGGTCAACATCACAAAGTTGAATCTTAATATCTCCCGCAATAACTATGCCTTTATCCAAGACCCTTTCTAAGATATCCGCAAGATTGGTAGCTTCAATTGCATGAACTATTTGGTCTGGCATTTTAATACCTCTTTTTATTCTTCTTTCGTAACCTCTTCTCTTCGTGCATAAGAATTTACTTCCAAATTATCAGTTAATTTGATCTCATAAATATTTCTATCCTGAACCCTAGTAGATAGGCCTAAAGATTTAATAAATGAACTCTCCTCATAAATCTCTGCCTCACCTATCCATCCGTCAGAGGTTTTTGCTATCTTTATTACTTTTGAGTCTTTATCCAGAGTCTTTTTAAAAAAATCCATGATTGCTTTACCAACTTCTTCTATTTCCATAATATGGCTCCTGATTATCTATTTTTTTGTAACAACACCTTTACCTTTACACTTTAAACAAGGAAGCTTATCGCCGCGTGCTCGGCCAGTTCCTCCACAATGACTACATATCTCAATGGGCTTTGTAACACTAACTAAGCCCTTTCCAATGCATACCGTGCAAGTGAGGTTTGTTCTGGGTGGATAATCGCCTCTGCCTCTACAATAAGCACACACTACTGCTGGTCCAGTTAAAGAAACAGAACCTCCACCTTTACATACCGGACATTTCGTGCCTTTGGTTCTGGGTAATATTCCGGTGCCAGCGCATAAAGAGCATTTAAACATATTTCCATCTAGAATCTCGCCTATTTTTCGGCCTAACCTTGTTCTGCCACCTTTAAAATTAAATGTCTTCCATTCCATTATAAAAATCTCTTTTCGGTTAATACTTCAAAGTCATCTTTTTCCACTCTTTTTTGACGCCATTTCTTTGCGTGTAATCACGCTCTGAAGAACTTGGACTTCCGCTACTTTTAACAGGAGTTTTCACTCCTTGTAGCCTATTCATCTCCAGATCTATTTCTTCCAAGCGCTTTTTGATATCAGCACCCCTCATACCCACTCTCTCGCCCTCCTTCAGAGACCTTTCCTTCTCTTTATCGAGCATATATAAATCTAAATAGGTTGAACTCTGAACCCTCGGTATGGAACGCTTCTTTGCACTAAACATTGTCCTTAATTTATGGAGTCCCGGCAAACTATTAACGTCTCTCATTGTTATTCTCCCCTACATAACAAGAATCTGTGGACTTATCTTGCACTGCCTCTAGCCGAGACTAAAATATTCTTCTTTCTGCTTGCTCCTACAATTTTTAGCTCAACCAATTGGCCTTCTTTTAAGTCTGCTACCCGCTGAATATTGCCGGGAAGCTGAATTTTTCCTTCTTTATCTACCTTGGAAAATGCCCGCATTAAAGTCATTTTTCTCACCTCCAATTTTTCTGTTTATCCCGTTAGAAAATACCCTCCGGCTTGCCGCAGGTTAAAACATATTTCACGAACACGGGGTTTAATACGCCGTGTGAGTTTTCTAACGGGATTTATTCAGAAGTTCCCGCAGCTACGGTCTCTTTTTTGCCTATCTCAATAGTTTTTCCCTTGCCGAACTCCTTTTCTACAAGTTGCTTAACCACTTCTTTTACCTTGGCTTGATTTGTCTTTGAGCCCACTCGGCTCGTCTCAGATGCCAAGATATCCTGACACATCTTTAGAAACCCATCTGAGTGAGAAG
>CAYOMI010000237.1:0-2414 GCA_964405005.1 uncultured Planctomycetales bacterium
AAATAATATTTTGTGTCTTCCTTATCGGTAATCGGATCCATCCTTTACCTATGAGCTATAATCCATCTTAGCGAGATATTCATATCTTTTAAATCTGCTTGCCACCTCCGCCTGGGCTAATTCCAATAACATCCTGGCTCGTTCAGGATTCATAGATTTTAAAGCCTTAAACCGATTCTCATTATACATGTACTCTTCCAAAGGAATGCTCGGCGTCTTGCTATCAAGCTGTAAAGGGGTCTTGCCTTCTTTTGCCAAGTTGGGATTAAATCGAAGAAGCGGCCAATAGCCAGATAAAACTGCTCTTTTCTGCTCATCCATTCCTTGTGTCATATTTATACCGTGCGCTATACAGTGAGAATATGCAATAATAATTGATGGCCCGTCATATTGCTCTGCTTCCAAATATGCCTTTATTGTCTGCGTTGGATTTGCTCCCAAGGCAACACGAGCCACGTATACGTTTCCATAGCCTATTGTAAGTAATGCTAAATCTTTTTTGAATATCGGCTTTCCTGCAGCGGCAAATTTTGCTACTGCGCCCATAGGGGTTGCCTTAGACATCTGCCCTCCGGTATTAGAATAGACTTCAGTATCTAAGACTAAAACATTGATATTTTTACCCGAGGCTAAAATATGATCCAATCCGCCATATCCAATATCATATGCCCATCCATCCCCACCGATAATCCACACGCATTTTTTTACCAAGTAATCTGCTTTATCAAAAAGCTCTTGCGCCACTGGGTCGTCTTTTTTTCCTGAAAGGATCTCTTTCATCTTAGTTACCCGTTCGCGCTGCGCTTCGATATCCTGATAGCTTATTTGACTTACATTAAGAATCTCTTCAAATAATCTTGCGTAGGATTTATATTCCGTCTCTAAGGACAAGCGCCTCAGTAATGTTTGTGCCTTTGCTGAAAACTGCTCTATGCCTAAACGCATACCAAAACCAAATTCAGCGTTATCTTCAAATAGTGAATTTGACCAGGCCGGGCCCCTTCCATCTTTACGGATACAGTAAGGCGTAGTCGGTAAATTCCCGCCATAAATAGAAGAACATCCTGTCGCATTGGCAATTAACGCCCTATCTCCAAATAACTGCGTCAATAGTTTAACATAGGGAGTTTCTCCGCAGCCTGAGCATGCTCCGGAAAATTCAAATAAAGGCCTCATGAGCTGGGAACCTTTTACCGTATCTATGCCCACGGGTAACTCTTTTACCTCCATATCAGGAAGAGATAAGAAAAATTTAAAGTTTGCTTTTTCTCTATCCCGCACGTCTATTAAAGAAACCATATTTAAAGCTTTTTTACCCACAGGGATCTTGTCTTCATCTTTTTTTGCCACAGGGCAGATATTTACACACGCGCCACAACTCGTACAGTCTTCAGGAGCTACTTGCAAGGTAAAAACTTTCCCTTCAAGACCTTTTCCTTTTGCCTGAACATATTTAAAACCTGCGGGCGCGTTAGTAATAAGCTTTCCATCATATATCTTCATCCTGATAACCGCATGTGGACATATCAATGAACACTGCCCACACTGAATACATGCCTCCGGATTCCACTCAGGAATCTGCACAGCAATGTTGCGCTTTTCAAACTGCGAAGTTGCCACAGGATAGGTGCCGTCTTTAGGAAAGACCGATACCGGCAATTCATCCCCTTTACCAGCAATAATTTTTGCAGTAACATTTTTTACAAAATCAGAAGCGTAATCAGGAATAGGAGTAACAATGGATATTTTGCTTGTCGCTTTCTGAGGAACAATAACTTCTTCTATTGCCTGTAGAGCTTTATCAACAGCTACAGTGTTCATACTAATAACCTTTTCTCCTTGTTTGCCGTAGGTTTTTCTAATAGATTCTTTTATCGCCTTAACCGCTTTATCAATGGGTAAAATTTTACTGATTGCAAAAAATGCTGTCTGCATAATGATATTAATTCTTGGGCCCAGCCCTATTTCTTTAGCCAATTTATAAGCATTAATGACATAAAACTTCAGTTTCTTGTCAATTATGTACTGCTGTACTTCTTTAGGAAGATTATCCCATACCTCATTTTTATTGTATGGACTTGCCAAGAGAAATACCGCATTGGGTTGTGCTACTGAAAGCAAATCATATCTTTCAAGAAAAGAGAAATTGTGACAAGCGACAAAGTTTGCCCTTTGAATAAGATATGTGCTATGTATAGGATTCCTTCCGAACCTCAAATGAGATATGGTGCGCGACCCAGCTTTTTTAGAATCGTATACAAAGTAGCCCTGGACATAGTGTTCGGTTAACTCTCCGATAATTTTAATGGAATTTTTATTAGCTCCTACAGTTCCATCAGAGCCTAATCCATAAAAGATCCCCCGGAAAGTCTCTGGATGCTCTGTTGAAAAACTATAGTCTACCTTAAGGCTGG
>CAYOMI010000238.1:0-2414 GCA_964405005.1 uncultured Planctomycetales bacterium
ACTATAGAGAAAATAGGTAATCAAGATACTCAGGGCTACTCCTTCTAAACCGAAACGCAATCTCTTGACAAGGAGATAATTAAGCACGACCCCTAGTACTATAGCCGCTACGCCTATAATAACCATGCGTATCTGTTTATTTAACGCAATTAGCGAATAGTTCGACATCCCTAATATCGAGATAAAAAATGTTGCTATCAGCAAAATGTAAGAAGGCACTAGGCCCGCCCAATACTGAGGAAGGAAATATTTTATAATCAAGGGTAAAAATAGGCTGGTTAATCCGATAAGGAAGGGTAGAAAATAAGCGACGATAAGAGTAGGGGTTAAAAAATGAAATTCTAACTTCCTGATATCGCCCTCTCTGCCAAAGGCCTCATAGAATCTCGGGAACAATACGTTGTAAATTATATTAGGAATTAATATCAGATAACTTCCTATCATAGTCGCAATACTATAGTAACCCAGATCGGCCTTACTTAAAAAAGCAATAATCATAAATCGGTCTACGCTTAAGAGGCTGGTAAAAACAAAGCCGTATAATAAGATGGGGAAACCTATTTTAAGAAGCCGCTTAACCTCTGTCCAATTTTGGCGGATTTTGAAATCGAGGCGAAAGCCATTTTTTAAAAAAAACAGGATACCAAAGATATTGGTTAATATCAAGGCGAAGAGTGTCCCATTAAGACCGAATTTTATCACTAGGCCAATAGTGGAAATAAGTCCGATAAAAGAAAAAAGGAAAATATATTTACTTAACAATATAAATTTATGGTGAGTCCGCGCTATTATGATAAAAAAAGTAATTATTGATTGCGCTATGACAAGCAACCCTAATAATTTCAGGCCAGTGGCTAGCCTTCTGTCTAAATTAAGAAAATTAGAAAGTAAAATTAAGATAGCCGCTATAATTATAGAAACAAAAAAACTGAAGTTAAAACCTGCTTGTCTTATTGCCCTGACCTTAGCGTAATTGCCTTTACCATTAAAATAAGGTATTTCCCGGTCCAGAGCCTCATAACTGCCTAAATGATAATATTTAGCATACTGGAATATCAACATTAATTCAGCGAATATACCCATAGTCACAGGGCCCAGGATCCTTCTGATGATAATTCCGGAACAAAAATCAAAAATATTAGCCACATATGAAGCGAGAGAAAATCGAGCAGCATCTTTAATGATTATTTCGACTTTATTATTTATGTTTCTGTGCAACTGCGGCATAGGTTATTTTTTCTCTATTATCAGCGATTGCCCTATTAATAAAAGCTAAGACTCTTTCTGAAGAACTACCGTCAATCTTATAAAGATAATCCTGAATAAATTTTTTCAACTTGCTCCTTAATTCATCAATTACCCTGGAATCTTCTAGCGTGGTTATTATACCGGCAGAGATATCGTCTGGCCTATTTATCTCTAAGGCAACCCCCGCTTGCACATAGGGGCCGACCTCCTGTCTTTTTTCAAAATTTATCACCACTATCGGCTTATTTAAAACAATTGCCTTCAGGGCAATCGTCGAGCGTTTAGTTACCAGTAGGTCGGAAGCATTTATTAAAGAGAAGAGATCGAAATGTTTAACCACAACAATATTATTAAAGTGATAATAATTAATTGCCTTATGAGAAACTGCAAAATTTTCATAAGGATGCAACTTTATAACTAATTGGTATTGAGGAAGTCCTTTCATTACTTTGATGAGTTCGGCAATTATAAAATCGTGTTCGTCTCCACTCATATACGATGATGCGAAGGCCTTACACGACCCAGATGCCAATATTACAATTTTTTTATTTTTATCTAAATTTAAGATATCGCAGACCTCATCACGATTAAATTTAGGCCGGCGATTATAAAATGCATCTAAACGGGGATTTCCCGTGACAAAACATTTGGAGGAATCATTGCCAAATGATCTGTAAATATCTGCACACATTTCCCCCCACACGGCAATTTTATCGGCCAAGATAGTTCTATCATTCTTATCGCCGAATATGCCGTGCTGGACACGAATGGTAGGAACCTTGAATTTTTTAGCCGCTTCTACCATCGTTCTCTGCACTTCCCAAAGGTCATCCCTCATGACTATCGCCTTTATTAAATTTTTTTTGGCAAATCTCTGTAGCAATTTTATATTCTTTATGCTCAGAGGAAATGTATAGGTAAAGTATTCATCAATTTTATTTTTATATAATTTCTGTATTGGGATATTATCATAATAAGACATCTCCTCTAAATACTTCGGGTATACTTTAGACATAAGACTTCTTTTTTTAAACCTAATATTCGCCGGAAAATAAAACGGCAAATAATATAGCCTTCTCCTGAGTAAATTCAAACGCAATTTTAATCCCTTTTCAAAGGGAGCAGGTATAACGTCCTGCGGTAATTTTAGATGAGCACCTAAGTCG